>JABFWL010000205.1 GCA_013362315.1 Catenulispora sp.
GGATGCCCGGTGCGCTCCTCCGCCTTCGGCGTCGGGCCGCGGCCCTCCAGCCCCTGGCGGCGCTGCCCGCCGGAGCCCTTCTGCGCGCCCTTGCGCGAACTCGAAGCTCCCGGCTTGTTCGCCCGGCCGCCCAGGCCGCCGCCCTTGCTCGCCATAACTCCAACCTTCTTTTCTATCAGCACAGCTTTTCGATAAGCACACATGGCCGTGCCCCGCTCCACGGTACGGGAACCGGGGAGGGGGCACGGTCGGACGGGTCCGCCCGGACTGTTGACGGGCTAGCCGACGCTCCAGCGCGGCCCGTTCGGGGTGTCCTCGACCGTGACGCCGGCCTGCGCCAGCCGGTCGCGGATGGCGTCGGAGGCGGCGTAGTCCTTGCGTTCGCGCGCCGCCTGGCGCTGCTCCAAGGCCACCTTGACCAGGGAGTCGACCACCGGACGCAGGTCCCCGCCGGACCCGCCGGGGCCGCCGCTGCCGGCCCAGGGCTCGGCCAGCGGGTTCATGCCCAGCACGTCCAGCATCGTCAGCACCGAGGCCAGGTGGGCCGCGACGCCTTCCTTGTCGCCCGTCGCGATCGCGGTGTTGCCCTCGCGGATCGTGGTGTACAGCACCGCCACCGCGCCCGGCACGCCGAAGTCGTCGTCCATCGACTCCGCGAACGCGGCCGGCACCTCGGCCGCCGCGTCCGTGGCGCCGACCGCCTCCAGGGCCCGGGTGATGAAGCCCTCGATCCGGTTGAACGCGGCCTCGGCCTCGCGCAGCGAGTCCTCGGTGTACTCGATCATCGAGCGGTAATGCGGGGTGCCGAGGTAGTAGCGCAGCACGATCGGCCGGTACTGCTTGGCCAGCTCGCTGACCAGCACCGAGTTGCCGAGCGACTTCGACATCTTCTCGTTCTTCAGCGTGACCCAGCCGTTGTGCATCCAGTACGTGGCGAACGCGTCGCCGAACGCGTGCGACTGCGCCTGCTCGTTCTCGTGATGCGGGAAGATCAGGTCGACGCCGCCGCCGTGGATGTCGAAGGCGGTACCCAGGTAGCGGTGCGCCATCGCCGAGCACTCCAGGTGCCAGCCCGGCCGGCCCGGACCCCACGGCGTGTCCCAGGACGGCTCGCCCGGCTTCGACGCCTTCCACAGCGTGAAGTCGTGCGGGTCCTCCTTGTGCGTGGTGGGCGCCACGTCGTCCAGCGGCTGCTCCTCCAGGTTGTCCACGCTGAAGTGGGCCAGCGCGCCGTACTCGGGCAGCGAGCGCACCCGGAAGTACACGTCCCCGCCGGCGGCGTAGGCGTGCCCGTCGTCGATGAGCTTGCGCATCATCGCGGCCATCTCCGGGATGTGCCCGGTGGCCCGGGGTTCGACCGACGGGTCGATGCAGCCCAGCAGCCGGTACGCGTTCTGGAACGCGTACTCGTTGCGCTGCGCCACACGCCAAGCTTCCACGCCCTCCTCGGCGGCACGACGGATGATCTTGTCGTCGATGTCCGTGACGTTGCGCACAAACGTGACGTCGAAGCCGCGGTACTCGAGCCAGCGCCGGACGATGTCGAAGGACAGCTGCGAGCGGACGTGGCCGATGTGCGGCGGTGCCTGGACGGTGGCGCCACACAGGTAGATCGAGACCTTGCCTGGTTTGACGGGCACGAACTCGCGCGTCGCGCGCGCGGCGGTGTCATACAGGCGGAGAGTCATTCCCCCAGGATACCGGCGGGGAGTAGTGGAAATCTTCCTCTGCGTTTTAGTGCTTCCATAGTGTGGTGATCGTCGCGAACCGCGCTCCCGTGAAGCTGCTCCTGATATTGGGCGCGCTTTCCATGTTCGGGCCACTGTCGTTGGATATGTACCTGCCTGCGCTGCCGGATCTGGCGCATTCCTTCCACACACCCCAGTCGAACGTCCAACTGACGCTGACCTCCTGCTTGATCGGCTTGGCGGTGGGACAGCTTGTCGCCGGGCCGATGTCGGACGCTTGGGGCCGTAAGAAGCCGCTCGTTATAGGGCTCGGCGCTTATGCGATCACTTCTTTGCTCTGCGCGGTCGCCCCAGAGGTGTACTCGCTCACCGCGGTCCGGTTCCTTCAGGGATTCGCCGGAGCGGCCGGCCTGGTGATCTCCCGGGCGATGGTCCGCGATCTTTACGAAGGCGACGCACTCACCAAGTTCTTCTCCACCCTGCTGTTGGTGAACGGCCTCGCGCCGATCCTCGCCCCGGTTCTCGGCGGCCAGCTGACCCGCTTCATGAGCTGGCGCGGCGTGTTCGTGGTGCTGGCGCTGATCGGCGTGGCGCTGGTGGCCGCCGCCATTCTCGGCCTGAAGGAGACGCTGCCGCCGGAGAACCGCAGCGGCAGCGGCGGCGGCCTGCCGGCTATCCTGCGCACCTTCCGGGTCCTGGCCGTCGACCGCCGCTTCATGGGCTACATCCTCAGCGGCGGCTTCGCCTTCGCGGCCATGTTCGCCTACATATCCGGCTCGCCCTTCGTCCTGGAGGACATCCACGGGCTGTCGAAGCAGGAGTTCAGCTACGTCTTCGGTGCCAACGCCCTCGGCATCATGATCGTCGGCCGGTTCAGCGGCCGGCTGATCGGCCGGCTGTCACCGTCCCGGCTGCTGGCGGCCGGCCTGGCGTTGTCCTTCGGCGGAAGCACGATCTTGCTGGCGGCCACCGCCGTCTTCGGCGGCAATCTGCCGGGCACGCTGCTCGGCCTGTTCTTTATGGTCAGCTCGATCGGCCTGATCATGCCGCAGGTGACCTCGCTCGCCCTGTCCGGTTACGCACCCGCCGTCGCCGGGGCCGCCTCCGCCATGATCGGCACCGGGCAGTTCCTGCTCGGCGCGGTCTTCGCTCCGCTGGTCGGGCTCGGGAGCAAAACCAGCGGGTTGCCGATGGCCGTGGTCATCTTCGTGCTGAGCGGGGTGGCGGTGCTTATGCGGGTTCTGCTGGTGCGGGCGCCGCGGGCTGAGGTTGTGGCGGAGCCTGCGGTGGCTTGAGCCCGCCGAGCTTCACCGGACTCAGCTCCGGCGCCTTCCGGTGCAGCGCCCCGCGCCCGATCAGGTGGCTCAGCAGCCCGATCGTCAGCGTCGAGCCGCCCTGCAGGTGGCCGATCGAGCTGCCGGTGATCATCCAGATGTGCGCGGCCACCGTCATGATCAGCGCGGTGCGGGTCTTCGTGTCCTGCCACAGGTACTCGACCAGGTACCGCCACAGGTCGCGGCCGGCCTTGCGGGCCGGGCGGATCAGGAACACGGCGAGCACCAGCAGCACGGCCAGCGGGATCAGGAATCTGATGTTGAAGCCGGGGATGGCCACGCCGCCGAAGGAGACCAGCCAGCCGGCGGCCGCGCTGAACTCCATGGAGCGCAGCACCAGGTTGCCGACGTGGGCCAGGCTCTCGTCGTCCGGGCCGGGGCGGGAGGCCAGGACCGATTCCAGGTCGGAGATCGTGGAGGGAACACTGGCCAGGCCGCCGGGCGCCTGGACCTCCTCGACGGCGCGGGTGACCGCCTGTTCGAACTGCTTCGCCTCCGGCGCGCAGGCCGGGTCCAGCTCCGCCGCCATCTCCGCGGCCTTGCGGGCCTCGGCGGCGGCCTGCGACAGGTCGCCGCTGGCCTCCAGGGCGGCGGCCAGGCTGGCCCGGCCCTGCCAGACCTCCGGGCCGAGCTTCACCGCCTGCTCGGCGGCCGACACCGCCTCGTCCGGGCGGTCCAGCAGCCGCAGCGCCGAGGCGCGCAGGCGGTAGCCCCATTCGTGAGCCGGGTCGAAGGTCACGACCCAGTCGGCGGCGCGCAACGCCTTATCGCCGTCCCCGGTCTCCAGGTAGACGGCGGCCAAGGTGCGCCAGACCCGCACGTCCTCGCAGCCGGCGACGATCAGCTCGTTGAGGACGTCCAGCGCCTGCTGCCGCCGCCCCAGCTCGGCCAGCGCCTCGGCGCGGGCGATGTGGCGGGAGACCTGCTCCGGGGTCAGCGACGACGCGGGCGGGGCGGTGGCGGTGGGAACGGGCACCGCGGGCGCCGGCTCTGGTTGCGCC
>JABFWL010000237.1 GCA_013362315.1 Catenulispora sp.
CGGGGCCAGGTCGCCTTCGCAGGACGCGGCGGGCCTCAGGACGCGACCGGCAGCGAGCGCGCCGCTGTGGTCACCGCGGTCAGAAGCTCGTCGGCGTCGGCGTCGAGTGCCTCGTCGGGTTGGAACCGACCGTCCACGAGGTACTGGCGAAACCGGATCAGCAAGGTGTCGACCGGGATCATCTGGAGGTGCACAATGACTGGTAGCAGGGCGTGTACGGCTCGGCCGCCCGAGGAGACCCCGCCGTACCCGACGATGCCGACCGGTTTGCCGCGCCACTCGTGGTAGAGGTAGTCGAGCGCGTTCTTCAGTGAAGCGGGGAACGAGCTGTTGTACTCCGGCGTCACCAGTACGAACGCGTCGTGACTGGCAATCAGCTCGCTCCAGCGTCGGGTGTGCTGCTGGGCATATCGGCCAGTCGAGGCATGCTCGGGTTCGTCCAGGAACGGCAGCCCCTGCACGGCGAGGTCGATGAGTTCGGCGTCGGCGCTCGCCAGGTCGGCCAGCCAGGCACCGATCTGTGCACCAACGCGGCCCGGACGTGTACTGCCGATCACGATGCCCAGAGATGCCATGCCCGCTCCTTGTTTGACACGTCATGCAAATAGGTTGACGTATCATATAAATCGGCTGTGTGACACGTCAAGCATTCGACGCTACGTTGGCTCTATGGAAGAGCAGACGCACTGGCTGGATGCCACCGAACAGGCGGTATGGCTCGGGTACCGGCAGATGAAGCGACTGCTCGATGCACGGCTAGCGGCCGAACTAGCGGCCGACTCCGGCCTGTCCGAACCGGACTACGACGTGCTGAGCATCCTCAACGACTCCGACACGCCGCGGTGGTGCCTCAAAGACCTGAGCGCCCGGCTGCTCTGGTCACCCAGCCGCCTGTCCCACCACGTGGCACGGATGCAGTCCCGCAACCTCGTCATGCGGCTACCCTGCGATACCGATGCACGCGGCACCGACATCGCCCTCACCCCCGCTGGCCGCCAGGCGATCGTGGCCGCCGCACCGGGTCACGTTACCGCCGTGCGCCGCCACGTCTTCGACCAACTCACCGCGACTGACCTCATCAACCTGACCCGAATTACCAGAAAGATCACGGCACACCTGCGCACCCTCGACGACCCGGGCAAATGAGATCGCACAGGCCGCCGGTAACCTCGCAGGAAGACAACAGACTGTCGATCGCGACTTGCTGTTACCCAAGTGAACGGCGTGCGGCGGACCTCCAGCCCCGCCGGCTGACCACTGCCGAACGAGCAAACAGAGCCAATATGACGTTCAAGACACTCGACAGGTCAACCTCGACCGAGCCTGATAGGCCAGATCGTCGCCGCCATGCTCGCCATCCTCCACGTCGAACACGGATGGACCACCTGATCCCGCAGCACCGAGCCTTCCGCGAGCTGGGCCGCGTGATCCGCACCATGGTGCTTCTTCGGTACGTCTCCGATGCCACGCTGCGGGAGAACATCACCCGGGCCACCAACATGGTGGAGTCCTACAACAACTTCTCCAAGTGGATTGGATTCGGCAACAACGGAGTGATCGCCGAGAATGATCCGGAAGAACAGGAAAAGGCGATCAAGTTCAACACCCTGGTCGCTGACCTGGTCATGTACCAGGCCACGCTGGACATGTCCGTGGTGCTCAACCGGACCGGGCGAGCTGGCGCTTCTCGTTATCGATCGTCATGGAGCGGGGATACCAGGCCGGCGTCGTAGGCGGCGATGACGAGCTGGACGCGGTCGCGGGCGCCGAGTTTGGTGAGCAGGCTGGCGATGTGGGCTTTGGCGGTGCCGGGGCTGATGTGCAGGTGGGCGGCGATCTCGGCGTTGGACAGGCCGCGCCCGGCCAGGGTCAGCACCTCGCGTTCCCGCGCGGTGACGGCGGTGAGCTCGCGCGGCCGCAGGCGGGGTTGGGGGCGTTCGGCGAACTCGGCGATGAGGCGGCGGGTGACGCTGGGTGCGATCAGGGCGTCGCCGGCGGCGACCACGTGGACGGCGGACAGGATGTCCTCCAGCGCCATGTCCTTGACCAGGAACCCGCTCGCTCCGGCCCGCAGTGAGGCGTAGACGTTGCCGTCGTCGTCGAACGTGGTGAGCATGATCACGCGGGTGGCCGGCGATTCGGCGGTGATGGTCTGGGTGGCCTCGATGCCGTCCATGCCGGGCATGCGAATGTCCATCACGACGACGTCGGGACGTAGCTGCCGGGTGAGCTGGACGGCTTGGGCTCCCGTCCCGGCCTCCCCGGCGACCTCGACGTCGGGGGCGGTGTCGATGACCATGCGCAGACCGGCGCGGATCAGCGGCTGGTCGTCGGCGAGCACGACGCGGATGGTCAACGTGCCTCCACGTGAGCGGTCCGGGCGCGCCCACGCGCTGAGGCGGAACTTGGGAGCGGGAGGGTGGCGGTTACGCGGAAGCCGCCCTCCAGGCGTGGTCCGGCGTCGAGGCGGCCGTCCAGCAGGGCTGCTCTCTCGCGCATGCCGGCGATCCCGTATCCGCTGCCGGGCGAGGCCGCAGTGGTGGCGGGGCCGCGTCCGTCGTCGGTGACGTCGACGCGTAGTTCGTCGGGCGCGTAGTCGAGGACGACCTGGCAGTGGCGGGCGTCAGCGTGGCGGACGACGTTGGTCAGCGACTCCTGGACGATGCGGAAGGCGCACCGGTCCAGGGCGGGAGGCAGCCCGCGTGGCCTTCCCTGGCGGTGCACGTCCACGCGGACGCCGGCGGCCGTGGTCGTCTCGGCGAGCCGGTCCAGGTCTGCCAGCCCCGCCAGAGGTGCCGGTTGCGGCTCCGATGCGGCAGGGGGTTCGCGGAGCACGCCGAGCAGGTGCCGTAGCCCCCGCAGGGTCTGCCGGCTGGTGACCTCTATCGCGCTGAGCGCGTCCCGTGCCTGCTCGGGCCGGCTGTCGATCACCCGCGCGCCCGCGCCGGCCTGGATGGCGATGACGCCGATGCTGTGCGCGACCATGTCGTGCAACTCGCGCGCGATGCGCAGCCTGTCGGCCGTGACCGCCGCAAGCTCGGCCTGAGCACGTAGCGCCTGGCCGTACTCGCGTCGTTGCCGCAGCACCGTCCCCGCCGTCCAGGCGATCACGACGCCCAGGCCGAGCAGGACCGACAGCGCCAGGAAGCCTGAGGCGAAGACACGCAACCCCTCAGTCAGCAGCGCCCCGTGCCAGGCCGCTTCCTGGACGATCAACGTGGTTGCCGCCGCCGCCAGGCCGGTACGGCGTGAACGGGTGGCCGTGATGAAACAGACCAGGAGATCGGCCACCGGCACCAGCGGCCAGACCCGCTCCGCGGGCTGCGCCAACGCCACGGCCACGAGCAGTTCGGCCAGCAGCACCGCCAGCACCGCGTACGGCCGCCGCCGGGCCCACACCAGAGGAAACGCCATCGCGGCGACGAAGCCCGCGTGCAGCGCGCCCGCCGGAAGCAGGCTCTCGTCATCGGCCAGCGTCACGGCGTACAGCAGCGGCAGGACGGCCACGACGGCACACCAGGACAGCGCCGTCCGCACACCGTGTGGCAGCCGCTGCGTCAGGGGTGGCCTGGGGATGTCATCGCGCACCTGGTCGATCGTAGTCACCGGTATCCGCTGTGGGCATCGGCCTGCCGGCCTATGCCCACAGGCCACCTCCGCCCGCCCGGAAACCGGCCCACAGCCAGATGTCACGCCCGTCCGGCCTGCGACACCGTTGGGCGGGTGATCGAAGTCGACCAACTGACCAAGCGCTACGGCGGGGTGATGGCCGTCAACGGCCTGACCTTCACCGTGCGGCCGGGCCATGTCACTGGGTTCCTAGGCCCGAACGGTGCCGGCAAGAGCACCACGATGCGGATGATCCTCGGGCTGAACCGGCCCACCAGCGGCAGCGCCACCATCGACGGCCGCCCGTTCGCCCGGCATCGTGCCGGGCTGCGGCACGCCGGAGCGTTGCTGGACGCCGGCGACGTGCACGGCGGGCGCAGCGCGACGGCGCACCTGTCCGCGCTGGCCCGCGGCAACGGCCTGCCGCGCCGCCGGGTGAGCGAGGTGCTGGAGGAGGTGGGG
The DNA here is from genome assembly GCA_013362315.1 of Catenulispora sp. Taxonomy (GTDB): domain Bacteria; phylum Actinomycetota; class Actinomycetes; order Streptomycetales; family Catenulisporaceae; genus Catenulispora. The sequence continues at coordinate 4,072 of JABFWL010000237.1, forward strand.
CTGGAGGGCGTGGCCCGCCGCCGGGTGGGCGGCTTCTCCCTGGGCATGCGGCAGCGGCTCGGCATCGCCGCCGCTCTGCTGGGTGATGCGCCGGTGCTGCTGTTCGACGAGCCGGTCAACGGCCTGGACCCCGAAGGGGTGCGCTGGGTACGCGGCCTGTTCCGGCGCCTGGCCGGCGAGGGACGCACTGTGCTGGTCTCCAGCCATCTGATGAGCGAGATGGAGCACACCGCCGACCGGCTCATCGTCATCGGCCGCGGCGAGCTGATCGCCGATGAGACTGTGGCCGAGTTCGCCGCCCGCGGCACTGGCGCGGGCGTCACCGTACGCACCCCTGACCCCGCCGAGCTCGCTGCCGTCCTGACCCCGGCAGGCGGCCACATACGGCAGGACGACGGCGGAGCCCTGACCGTCACCGGGCTGAGCGCCGCCCGCATCGGCGAACTCGCCTACGAGCGGCGCATCCTGCTGTACGAGCTCGCTCCGCGCGCCGCCTCGCTGGAGCAGGCGTTCATGGAGCTGACCGCCGACCGCGCCGAGCACCGCAGCGCCGTGCCGGGGGGTGACCCGCGATGACCTCTGCCCGCTTCCGCGACCTGCTCGCCGCCGAGTGGATCAAACTCTGGTCGCTGCGCTCCACCCGCTGGCTGTTCGGCCTCGGTGTCCTGGCCATCATCGCGTTCGCCGTACAGAACAGCCTGGACGCCCGCAACGGCTGGCCCGACTTCACCCCGATGGAGAGGACCAGGTTCAACTCGCTGAACGAGGTGTTCAGCGGCCTGAGCGCCACCATGCTCATGATCGGTGCGGGAACCGTGGGCGCGCTCACCATCGTGGGCGAGTACGCCACCGGCCTCATCCGCACCACCCTGACCGCCGTCCCGGCCCGGCACCGCGTCGTGGCCGCCAAGCTGACCGTCGTCGGCACTGTCATGCTCGCGACCGGGGCGCTGATCTCGGCGGCCACCTTCGGCGTCAGCCAGGCCATCCTGTCCGGATGCGGTGTCGCCGTCTCGCTGAGCGACCCCGCCGTCTGGCGTGTGCTGGCCGCCAACGCCCTGCTCGCGCCGGTCTCCGGGCTGGTCGGGATGGGGATCGGTGCGCTGTTGCGGCACACCGCGGCCGCCGTCGTCACGGTCTGCGCCGTGCTGGTCATCGTGCCCACGTTCTTGCAGCCGACCGTCTACCAGTGGCTCAACGACCTGTACGCCCTGGTCCCCTTCTACGTCTGGCGTACCTGTCTGGGACTGCCCCAGCTCCGCGACGACCCCGCCCTGCCCACAGTGGCCGGCTCCTGGGCCGTCTTCGCGCTCTGGCCGCTGGCCGCCGCCGTCCTGACCCTGCTCGTCGTGCGCCGCCGCGACGTCTGACCGCTTGCCGGAAGGAACCCGATGAAGACCCCACGTCTGCCGGCCGTCGCTCTGGCGGCCTGCCTCGCCCTGACCACGGCCTGCGCTCCCATGGCCTGCGCCACCACCAGTGCGTCGGCCACCACCGATCTCCACCTGCAGTTGCCCCGCCCCACCGGGGCCCGCCCGGTCGGCCGCGACATCCTGTCCCTGGTCGACACCAGCCGCAAGGACCCCTGGGTCCCCACATCCGGCCCTCGCAGGCTCATGCTCTCCCTGTACTACCCCGCCCGCTCCGCCACCGGCGACCCCGCCCCGTACATGACCGAACAAGAGGCCGCGTCCCTGATCCAGCGCAAGGTGCCCGGCACCGGGCTGACGGCGGAGGCCATCAGCGGCACCCGCACCTACGCCCGCACCGGCGCCCGCCCCGAGCCGGGCCGCCACCCCCTGGTGATGCTCTCGCCCGGCCTCGGCCTGCCCCGGGCCAGCCTCACCGCCCTCGCCGAGGACCTGGCCAGCCGCGGGTACGTCGTCGCCTCCATCGACCACGCCTACGAATCCTCCGGCACCACCTTCCCCGGCGCAGGCCTGCTCACCTGCGCGCCCCTGTGCGACCAGCCCAGGCCCCCGGAGGGCGGCAAGGCCACCATCACCAAGAACCGCGCCAAGGACGTCTCCTTCGTCCTCGACCGGCTGACCGGCCGCCACCCCGCCTGGAAACACGCCAGCCTGATCGATCCCAAGCGCATCGGCATGGCCGGCCATTCACTCGGCGGCGACGCCGCCTCCGCCACCATGCTGACCGACACCCGGGTCAAGGCGGGCATCAACCTCGACGGCACCATCAACGCCACCCTGCCCGCCACCGGCCTCGGCGACCGCCCCTTCCTACTCATGGGCAGCCAGTCCGACCACAGCCCCGCCAAGGACCACACCTGGGACGGCACCTGGCCGGTCCTGAACGGCTGGAAGCGCTGGCTCACTGTCGCCCAGGCCGAGCACGACAGTTTCACCGACCTGTCCATCGCGGCGAGCAAGGCCGGCCTGTCGGATCCCGGCACCATCGCCGCCGAACGCGGAATAGCGATCACCCGCGCCTACGTCGCCGCCTTCTTCGACCAGCACCTCAAGGGCAGGGCACAACCTCTGCTCGACGCCCCCACCCCGGGCAACCCCGAAGTCGCCTTCCACAGCCCATAACCCTCCGCACTGCATGATCACTCCCGGACTGCGAGCCGGACATGGCCCTCGACGCGTACGCTGCCGCGCTGGAACGCGCCGCTGTCGGCCGAAACCAGGCGCACCTACCGCTCTCGCGTGCGCATGTATCTGGCCTGGCTGGCCGACCAGGCGGCCACCTACCTGGCCGATCCGCTGACCGACCGGCAGGCCCGCGACTGGGCCGTGCGCGACTACCGGATGTGGCTGCTGCGCGACGGCCCCGCCAGGCGCAGCCGGGTCTACGTCAACTCCGCCCTCTCGCCACCACGCTGGTCCGCGGCAAAACCGACTTGGTTCTGGTCGCTGAGATTCTTGGTCACGCCCGCCTGGAAACCACCCGCCGCTACAGCGTGCCGTCCGACAAGGACAAGAAGATGCCCTCAAGTTGATCACGGTTGATCGCTGGGTGTGCGCCTGCCTGAGGAAACGGCGGTCAAGATCGACTCACCGCCGGTTTTCTCCGTATCTCGGCTGGACCCGAACGTGGGCCTGGAGTCGATGATGACCGAAATCCGCAAGCTGGCGGCGGTACGGGCGATCGACCTAACCGCCCAAGGTGCCGGCCTCCTGGCGTGCCCGGGCGGCGGTGGAGGCACCCTCGCACATGCGCACGCCGACGCCGCGCTCGGTCAGCCCGACGATCCGGTCCGGCAGGTCATCTTCCCGGTCGTCAGCGGCGGCGAGCAGACGCTCAAGGACCTGGTGCACGAGTTCAAAACCAGGGGTCCGGCCTACCGCACCACGGTGCAGACCACGCTGCGCGCCTCCTACACCGACCACTACCGGCGCGGCGAGGTGGTGCCCGAGCACCGCGGCACCGCCGGCGACTGGGAGGACCTGGGGTTAAAGAAGGACAGGCGCAGGGGCCGGCGGGTGGTGCGGATGGTGAATGAGATCGTCACCTTCCAGGCGCTGCGCGACGCGCCGCGGTGCAAGGAGATCTGGGTGGTCGGCGCGCACTCCTTCCGTGAACCGGAGGAGGACCTGCCCAAGGACTTCGCCGCCCGGCGCGTGGAGAACTACGCCGAGCTGCGCAAACCGCTGGACCCCCGAGAGTTCATCGCCGAGTTGAAGGTCGAGATGCGCCCAGTTGGAGGCGCTGGACACCGTGCTGCCGAAGCTGGGCTGGGTGACGATCTCCGAGCGCAAGACGGGCGCGATCAAGCTGACGAAGCTCGGCCCGGCGGAGGAGCCGCGGAACCTGCGCAAGACCAAGAACGAGGTGGGGCGGGGCTGGGGTGCGGTCCCGCTGATCGACATGCTCAAGGAGGCGGTGCTGCGCACCGGCTTCCTGAACGCCGTCACCTCGGCGGCAGGCACCTCCAGCCTCAAGCCCGAGATCCTGGCCGAACGCCTGATGCTCGCGATCTACGGGTACGGCACGAACACCGGGATCCGGGCCGTGGCCTCCGGTGGCCATGCCCACAGCGAGGACGACATCCGCTACGTCCGGCGCCGCTACCTGACCCCGCAGATCGCCACTGGCATCGCGAACGCCACCTTCACCGCCCGGGACGTGGAAACTGTGGGGCGAGGGGACGACCACCGTCACCTCCGACTCCACGCACGTGCGCGCCTACGACCAGAACATCTTCACCGAGTGGCACTCCCGCTACGGCGGCCGCGGCATCCTCATCTACTGGCACATCGAGCGCGGGTTCATGGTCGTGCACTCCCAGCCGCTGCGCGCCTCGGCTTCCGAGGTGCACGCGATGATCGAGGGCGCGGTCCGGCACGGCACCACCATGAACGTCGAGGGCAACCACGCCGACTCCCACGGCCAGACCGAAATCGGGTTCGGCATGGCCAGGCTCTTGGGCTTTGACCTGCTGCCGCGCATCAAGCGCATCAACAAGGTCAAGCTGTATCGGGTCGAGAGCGGCGAGAGCGACCTGTACCCGCGGCTGACGCCCGCGATGACCCGGCCGACCCGCTGGGGGCCATGCTGGAGGTCGGCCGCGCGCAGAAGACCATCTTCGTCGCCCGCGATCTCCGGCTCCGCGAGCTTCAGCGGGAGATCCAGGAAGGGCTCAACGTGGTGGAGTCCTTCAACGGCGCCAACAGCGTCATCTTCTACGGCAAGGGCGGCGACATCGCCACCAACCGGCGCGAGGAACTGGAGATGAGCGTGCGGATCCCGCAGGCCGCGCTCGTGTACATCAACACGCTGATGCCGCAGGACGTCCTCACCGAACCGGAGTGGGCCAAGCTGCTCAAACCTGCCGACCGCCGCGGCCTGACTCCGCTGTTCCGACAGCACGTCCAGCCCTCCGGCGAGGTACGGCTGGATGTCGCCAAGCGACTGCTCCTCGGCGGCGCGAGCGCCGCGCGGCCGGGCGGTGGGTAGTAGTCAGGGCGGCCGCTCGTGCTGCGTTATGAGCGCGGCGCCCTCCGCGCGTTCTCCACGCTGGTCAGCCGGATGTTCAGGGAGGGTCCACGGCGAAGGCGGCGCGGTCGGGGGCCGGCAGCCATTGGCGTGCCGGGTCGAACGGCCGGAAGCTGCTCTCGATGAAGCGGATGAGCAGGGTTAGCGCCGGGTGGTGGTTCTGCCGGTGATGCAGCAGCGAACACGGATAGACGGGCGCGGGATCGACGAGCGGGATCTGCACGGTGCGGGGATGCCACGGCAACCGCAGCCCTTCACCGCCGAAGCCGATGTGCTCACCGGAGGCTATCCGCTCCACGAAGTACTCCCAGCCGAAGTCGGGCCCGGAGGTGTCGATCCGGATGTCGAACGTGCTGCCAAGAAGGCTGTAGTAGTCGGCCCACTCGCTGCCGGGGGTGTTGCCGGGCATCCACACGGTTGATCCGGACAGGCGTTCCATCTCCACGTGCTGCCGACCGGCGAGTGGGTGGTCGCGGCTGAGGAGAAGATGCACCGGTTCCAGGTACGCGGGAATGTGCCGGAGCTCCTCGTCCAGCGTCCCCCTGACGCGGCAGAAGAACGCGTCGACGGATCCACGGCTGAGGGCGCCGTGCGCCGATCTGAGCCCGTTCGATGTGAGGATCTCGATGTCCACGTCCTCGACGGTCTGGTGGAACGCCTGGAGCAGATCGACGGGCCGTAGCCGGGTGTCCAAGACGTCGACCCGGAGTGCGCGGCGTCGGCCGCGCAGCAGGTCGACCGCCTGGTCGGCGAGGCTGACGAGGGAACGTGCGTGATGAAGGAACGCCCGGCCGTCCTCGGTGAGATCGGCCCCGGCACGGGTCCGGAAGAACAGCCGGACACCGAGGTCGGACTCCAGCTTCGCGATGCGTTTGGAGACCGCCTGCTGGCTGATTGCCAGCCGGGTCGCAGCCTCGCTGAAGTACCGGTCCTCGGTCAGGGCCACGAAGGCCCGAACCGCGCCGAGATCCAGGTCCAGCGGGGGCTGCATGACAACTTCTGGTTGTGGGTTGTCGGTGTGTCGATTGTTGGACAACCACGCCTGCTCTCGGGTCGAATGCTCAGGTCCGCAGCCGAGTCTACAACCAAGGGGTGTGGTTTCTAGTGGGATCCTTCGTGCATCTCCACGTGCACACCGAATACAGCATGCTCGACGGCGCCGCCAAGGTCGGCCTGCTGATGGAGGAGGTGGTGCGGCTCGGCATGCCGGCCGTGGCGATGAGCGATCACGGCAACGTGCATGGGGCGTACGAGTTCTACCAGACGGCGCGCAGGACGGGGATCAAGCCGATCATCGGCATCGAGGCGTACGTCGCACCCGCCTCCAGACACCATCGCAAGCCGGTGTACTACAGCGACGACCTCTCGTTGCGCCGCTCCGACGACGACACCGGCGCGGGCGGGGACGTCTCCGGGCGCGGTCTGTACACGCATATGACGATGTGGGCGGCCGGCGATCAGGGTCTGCGTAATCTCTTCCGGCTGCAGTCCCGGGCCTGGCTCGAAGGGCATGTCCAGAAATATCCGCGTATGGATGATGAATTGCTCGCCGAGCACGGCCAGGGCATCATCGCCACGACCGGTTGCCCGTCCGGCGAGGTGCAGACCCGGCTCCGGCTCGGCCAGTACGACGGAGCCGTCGAGGCCGCCGCCCGGTACCGCGACATCTTCGGCCCGGACAACTACTTCCTGGAGCTGATGGACCACGGCCTCGCCATCGAGCGCCGGGTCCGCGACGACCTGCTCAGACTCGGCAAGGAGCTCGACCTGCCGCCGCTGGCCACCAATGACTCCCACTACGTTACGGAGAGCCAGGCCCAGGCCCACGACGCGTTGCTGTGCGTCGGCACCGGCAAACGGCTCGCCGACACCGACCGCTTCCGGTTCAGCGGCAGCGGCTACTACGTCAAGTCCGCCGCGGAGATGCGCGCGCTGTGGGACGCCGAGGTGCCGGGCGCCTGCGACAACACGCTGCTGGTCGCCGAGCGGGTCGGCGACTACGGGGAGGTGTTCGCGCACCGGGACCTGACACCGCGGTTCCCCGTACCGGAAGGGGAGAGCGAGTCGAGCTGGTTGCGCAAGGAGACCCTGGAGGGGGCGCGCCGCCGCTACGGCGGCGGGCCGTCGCAGGAGGTGCTGGACCGCATCGACTACGAGCTGTCGGTCATCGACATGATGGGCTTCCCCGGCTATTTCCTGGTGGTCGCCGACATTTGCCGGTACGCCCGGGAGCACGGCATCGGTCTGGGCCCCGGCCGCGGCTCCGCCACCGGGTCGATGGTCGCCTACTGCACCGGCATCACCCAGCTGGACCCGATCGACCACAAACTGATCTTCGAACGCTTCCTCAACCCCGAGCGCATCTCCATGCCGGACGTCGACCTCGACTTCGACGACCGCCGACGGGACGAAATGATCGACTACGTCAGCCGCAAGTACGGCGACGACCGGGTCAGCCAGATCGTCACGTTCGGCACCATCAAGGCCAAAGCCGCCATCAAGGACTCCTGCCGGGTGCTGGGCCTGCCGTACGCCCTGGGCGACCGCATCACCAAGGCCTTCCCCGCGGCGGACGGAGGCAAGGAGATCCCGCTGGCCGCCATCCACGACACCAGCCATCCCCGGTACGGCGAGGCGGCCGAGCTGCGCCAGATGTACGAGCAAGACCCCGACGTCAAACGGGTGATCGACACCGCCACCGGCATCGAGGGCCTTACCCGTGGAACCGGCATCCACGCCGCCGGCGTGATCCTGTCCAGTAGGCCGCTCATCGACGTGATCCCCCTGGTCAAGCCCAAGACGGACGGACCTGTCGTCACCGGCTTCCCCTTCACCCAGGCCGAGGACATGGGCCTGCTGAAGATGGACTTCCTCGGCCTGCGCAACCTCACCGTCATCGGCGACGCCATCGCAAACGTCCGCGCCAACAAGGGCATCACCATCGACGTCCTGGAGATCCCGCTCGACGACGCCGCGACGTACGAGCTGCTGGCACGCGGCGACACGCTCGGCGTCTTCCAACTGGACAGCGGCGGCATGCGAGTGCTGCTGAAGCTGATGCAGCCGACCACGTTCACCGACATCGCCGCGGTGAACGCGCTGTACCGGCCCGGCCCGATGGAGATGAACGCCCACACCAACTACGCCCTGCGCAAGACCAGCAGGCAACCGGTCGAGCCGATCCACCCCGAACTGGAGGAGGCGCTGGAACCCATCCTCGGCGACACCTACCACCTGGTGGTCTTCCAGGAGCAGGTGATGGCCATCGCCCAGCAGCTCGCCGGCTACTCCCTCGGCGCCGCCGACATGCTGCGCCGGGCCATGGGCAAGAAGAAGAAGGAGGTCCTGGACGCCGAATGGGACCGCTTCTCGGCGGGCATGCGCGGGCGCGGCTTCTCCGAGGAGGCCGTCAAGGCGGTGTGGGACGTCCTCGTCCCCTTCAGCGGATACGGCTTCAACAAGTCCCACACCGCCGGCTACGGCCTCGTCTCCTACTGGACGGCCTACCTCAAGGCCAACCACCCCTGCGAGTACCTGGCCGCGCTGCTCACCTCCGTCGGCGACGACAAGGACAAGATGGCCATCTACCTGTCGGACTGCCGGCGCCTGGGCATCAAGGTGCTGCCTCCCGACGTCAACGCCAGCCGCCTGGACTTCACCGCCGTCGGATCCGAGATCCGTTTCGGCCTGGGCGCGGTACGGAACATCGGAGCGGGCGTCGTCGAAGCGATCGTCGCCACCCGCGATGCCCGCGGCGCGTACGCCGACTTCAACGACTTCCTCGCCAAGGTCCCCGCGGTCGTCTGCAACAAGCGCGTCGTCGAATCGCTGGCCAAGGCCGGCGCCTTCGACAGCCTGGGCCACCCCAGAAAAGCCCTGGTCACCGTGCACGAGACCGCGGTGGACGCGGTCGTCGACGTCAAGAGGAACGAGGCGCACGGCCAGGACTCGTTGTTCGGCGAGCCCGGCCAGAGCAGCGCCTTCTCGGCCGCGATCCCCGAAGGCGAGTGGGACCAGGCCACTCTGCTCGCCTTCGAACGCGAGATGCTGGGCCTCTACGTCTCCAGCCACCCGCTCGACGGCGCAGAAAGCGTCCTGTCCGCCAACCGCGACACCACCATCGCCGACCTGCTCGCCTCAGGACGCCAGGACGGCGTGACCCGGATCAGCGGCATCGTCTCCGGCCTGCAACGCAAGGTCACCAGACAGGGCAGCCCATGGGCGATCGTCACCCTCGAGGACCACGACGCCTCCGTGGAGTGCCTCATCTTCCCCAAGACCTACACCTTGTACGGCGAGACACTGGCCGAGGACCGCGTCATCTCCGTCCGCGGCCGGATCAACGTCCGCGACGAGACGATGAGCGTCTACGGCGAGGAGATCTCGATCCTGGACGTCACCCAGGCGGACACCTATCCACCCGTGGTGCTGTCGGTCCAGGAGGCACAGCTGAACCTGCGGGTCGTGCGGGAGCTGAAGCAGATCCTGCTCACCTATCCCGGCCGGGCGCCCGTCCACGTGTGCCTGCACCGCCGCGGCGCCAGGAGCGTGCTGCTGAACCTCGTACCCTTCCAGGTCGCTCCGGGGCCCGCGTTCTACAGCGACCTCAAAGCGCTGCTCGGCGCCGGCGTGACTGGCGGCGCGTGACCAGCGGGTGGCCGTGTTCGGGTTGCCGATCCGGTTCGTCGACAGGAACTGCTCGGCGGCCCCGGCGAGGTCGACGCCGTCGCCGCACAGCGGCCCGGCCGCGCCCACACCGGCGTCGGGGGATGTAGCGGATAACGTGCGCGAGTCGCGCACCGTCTCGGGGATGGAAGCGTCTGCTCGACACGGCGGCTGGCAGCTCATGTTCGTAATAGGCCGTTATTGCGTACACGCCGTGGCGCGCGGTACAGAGGGCGCTTGGCCACTGTGATCAGGATGAGGGGTGTCCCCGGCCGTTTCCTGCTGAGATCAGCGCTGGCGTCAGCAGGTGACACTGAGGACGATCTTGCCTTGGGTGCGTCCTGTCTCGCTGATCGTGTGCGCCTGGGCCGCTTCTTTGAGAGGCAGCACTTCCTGGATGGCGACCTGGAGCTTGCCGCTTTCGACCAATGTGTTGATGTCCTGCAAGTCGGCTCTGGAAGGGGTCACGTAGAACTCGGTGAATCGGATGCCACGCGCTGCGGCTGTGTCGCGGGCCCGGTCTCGCTCGACGCCGACGCCGGTAGTGCCCATCACGTCGATCAGTAGTCCGCCGGGCGTCATGGTGTTCACGGAGCGGGGTCCGTATTCGCCGCCGACTGTGTCGAGCACGACGTCGACATCGCGTACGGCAGCGGCGAAATCCGTACGGGTGTAGTCGATGAGCTCGTCTGCTCCGAGCCCGTACAGGAAGGGGTG
>JABFWL010000594.1 GCA_013362315.1 Catenulispora sp.
GCCGCGGGCGGCGGCGTGGGCGCGCAGGTCGGGGGCGCCGAGGACGGCGTTGTTCTCCGCGTGCACCCGCAGGCCCGCGCGCAGCGCCTGCTCGGCGGCGGTACGGCGGCCGGCGGTGAGCGCGTGCAGGGCCTGGGCGTGCCAGGCCAGGGCCCTGATCTCGGCCACGCCGCGGTGGCGGTGCCGGGCGACCTGCTCGAACAGGGACATGGCCTGCTTCGGCTTGCCGAGTTCGGCGGCGACCCGGCCGGCCAGCAGGCGGACCTCGTGGGGTGCCACCGGCCACTTGGCGGCTTCCAGGCGGTCGCCGAGTCCTTCGGCTTCGCGGAGCAGGGCTGCCGAGCGCTCACCACGGGCGAAGCGGGCGGCGACTTCGGCGTGCCGGGCCAGGTCGGCCCACAAGGCCCGGCGCTGGCGGGTGAACATGCCGCGCGCGGTGCGGGCCTCGGCGGCGGCGGTGGCGGGATCGTCGTCGGCCAGGGCGGTGCGGGCGTGCATGAGGTGGTGCTCGGCCAGGTTATAGCGGAACCCGTACTGGTCCTGCTCGCTGATGGCGGCCGCGACGGTGCCGCGGGCCTCGCCGACCATACCGGCGGCCAGCAAGATGTCCGCCTTGTCGACATGCAAGCTCGTGCCCCGCTTGCCGTGCGCCGCGTACAGGGCGGCAGCCGAGTCCAGCCGGTCCAGCGCCTCGGGCAGGTTGCCGTTCACCCGGGCCACATAGCCGAGATTGTGCTGGACCATGGCGCCGAGCAGGTGGTAGCCGGCTTGTTTGGTAAGCCGTTCCCCGCGCAGCAGGTCCATGACGGCTTCGCGATAGTCGCCGACCCGCAGGTGCAGGACCGCCCGGGTGTTCAGCAGCAGCGCCTCCCAGCGCGTGTCGCCGGCGGCACGCAGCACCGGTTGCGCGCGGTTGAAGGCGACCAGCGCCTCCGGCGCCCGCCCGAGCCGCATCAGCACCAGGCCGACGTTCACATCCAGGCGCGCCGAGTCCGCGCCGGCCAGCATCGCCGAGGCCAGCGCCGCCTCGGCCAGCGCGGCGTCGGTGCTGCCGCGGTCGGCGAGGATCACCACCAGCGACATCCGGGCCTCGGCGGCCCGGTACGGCGCGCCGACCGACTCGGCCACCGTGATGGCCCGGCGCAGGCTGCGCGCCGCGCGGCCCAGGTCGCCGTTCTCCTTCCAGGACAAGCCGACAGCGCGCCACGCGATGGCCGCCGCCTCGTCGTCGCCGCGCTCGGCGAGCACGGCCTCGGCCGTGGCGCGGCCCGCGGCCGGCTGCGCCAGCACCTGGTCGAGGGCTTCTCGAGCGCGGGTGAGCCGGCCGGCGGAATATGGCATGCGGACACTGTCTCAAACACCGCGCCGATCCTCCTACCCACGACCGAGAGGTGTCACCGCCGCGCTTCGCGCGGCGGTGACCAAGGTTCGGCGGCAACCGCGGGGGAAGTCGCGGTCGCGGCCGGGTCTGGAGTTCTGCGACAGGCCTGCAAGCCGGCCGCTAGACGGTCACCCAGCTGGTGATCACCGCGCCGCCGCCGGGCGTGGTCAGCGCCACCCGCGCCGGCCCGGCCGGCAGGGCGTCGGCACTGAACAAGCCCTGCTCGTCGACCGTGACCGTGGTGGCCCCGGCCGGATGCTCGATGCGCAAGGTGTCCGAACACGCCGGGATCAGCTGGCCGACCAGCTTGCGCCGGTCGCCGACCTCGGTGACCTCCACGACGACGTTCACGCTGGGGGCCTCGAAGGTCAGCAGCCTGGTGTCGGTGCCGCGCACCGAGCCGGCGGTGGCGAGCCGGGTGTCCTCGGCGAGCTCGGCGAGTTCGGCGTCGATGGTCCGCCAGGTGAAGGCGGCGTGGCCGGCCCGCACCACCTCCGGCGGCACCGGGTCCACCTGGTCGAACATCTCGCCCACGGAGGACAGCAGCCCGATGTCCTCCGCTGAGGCCTCGTTCGTCAACTTCGGCATCGTACTTCCCCCTGGGTCCTGGTCTCGCCTTTGAGTGCTGGTGGTTCGGGTCTGCGCTGTGCTGCTGATGATCTGGGCTGTGCTGCTGATGATCTGGTTACGGGCCGGCGGTCTCCGGCACGGTGCTCAGCGCCTTCAGCGCCCGTTTCAGGTGCTCCAGGCAGCGCGAGCGGGTCGGCCCGATCGACCCGACGCGCATGCCCAGGGCCTCGGCGACCGCCGCGTAGCTCTCCAGCGGCGTCACCGCGACCACCCGCAGCAGGTTGCGGCAGCGTTCGGACAAGGTCGCGAACGCCTCCCACAGATCGCTGCGGTCCTGCTCGGCGACCAGGGCCGCCTCCGGATCGCCGTCGTCCTCCAGGTCGCCGAAGAACGACGTGTTCTGATCGGCCTCCTCGGAGTCCGGTATCTCCCGCTGCGCCTTGCGCAGCAGCCGCAGCGACTCCCGGCGGGCCGTCGTGGCCAGCCACCCCGCGAGCTGGTCCGGATTCTGGATCCGGTCGAGGTTCTCGACCAGGCGCAGCCAGGTGGTCTGGCTGACGTCGGCGGCGTCGGCGACCGAGAGCCGGAACCCGCGCGCCACCGACCACACCAACCGGTGGTAGTCGTCGACGATCTGGTTCCAGGCCTCGGCGTCGCCGTCAGCCGCCGCCTTGACGAGCAGCGCGGGGGATCGGTCCATGTCGTGCCTTCTCACTGTCTTCGGTACCGGGGGTGGGGCGGCCGGCCGGGCTCAGCGCGCGGTGGCGGACACCACGACGCCGAGGTCCGGAATGTGGGTTCCGGTCGGGTCGAGCAGCGCGCGCACGGCGTCGTGAGCGGTCAGCTCCTTGTCCGCCATCATCGCCGCGATCCGGCCCGCCACGTAGGGGGCGGCGAAGCTGGTGCCGCTCCAGGTGGCGTAGCCGTGGAAGTCCTCGCCGTTCTCCCGGCCGTGGGTGAGGAAGCAGCTTGCGACCTTCTCCCCCGGGGCGGCCGCGTCCACCCACCAGCCGTAGTTGGAGAAGGAGGCGCGCTCGGGACCGTCGCCGTCATCGGCGGCGAGCGCGGCGACCGCGACGACGTCCTTGAGCGCGGCCGGCCAGTAGGGCCGGTCGCAGGCGTCGTTGCCGGCCGCGGCGACCACCACCGAGTGCCGGGCCAGGTGCGCCACCGCCTTGCTGAGCACCGGGGACGGCCGGTCGTCGAAGGTGAAGCAGCCCAGCGACAGGTTCACGACGTCCAGCCCGTCGGCGCCGGCCGCGGCGCGGGCCTGGAGCCGGGCCAGACCGCGCAGCAGCTCGAGCTCGTCGGCGATGCCGTCGGTGCCGAGCACCCGCTCCACCCGCAGATAGGCGTTCGGGGCCTGCTGCAGGACCACGCCGGCGACGAACGTGCCGTGGCCGGTCTCGGAGTCCAGCTCCCAGTCGGCCGCGTTGTCGAGCACCTCGTACTCGTCGGAGGTGCAGCCCTCGTACCACGGCGCCCCGGTGAACCACGGGTGCGGGTCGATGCCGGTGTCCAGGATGCCCACGACGGCGCGGCGGCCTGTCGCGGGCCCCAAGACCGGCGCGGCCAGCTGCGCGACCGGAGCCGGCGGACCGAACGGGCCGCCGGTGACCTCCGGCGCCCCCCGCAGCACGTGGTTCGGCGTCACGCTCATCCGCCGGTGCGCCCCCGCGCCGCCCCGAAGCTCGTGGACCAGCGACGCCGGGTCCACCCGGAGGCCGGCGCGCAGCCGCAGCCGCGCGACGCCGAGCTCTGCGAAGTCCTCCCGGGAGTCGACCCACTGCCGCGCCGACTCGTGCACGGCGTCGGCGTGCGCGCCGAGCACCAGCAGCTCGTCCCTCTTGATCAGCGCCTCGGTGGCACCTTGGACGTGGACGACGTCGGGGTGTGTCTCCAGCAGCCGATCCAGGCGCACTGCGTGGTCCCTCATCCTGCCCTCCCTAGAAAGCTCCGTTGTCAGCAGCCATGCTGCACCGTCAATGCCCGCAGGCGGAACTGGACCCCCGTCCCAGTCCCGCCTGCGGCCCCCTCCCGATGGTGCGGTCC
>JABFWL010000005.1 GCA_013362315.1 Catenulispora sp.
GTAGCCGCGCAGCTCGTGCGGTCCGGGCGGGGCGGTCGCGGCAGCGAGGAGCCGGGCCACCGCCTGCGCGTCCGGCGACGCCAGGTCAGTGGGGAAGTCCACGCTGCTCACGGTCATCTCACCTCCGCTGTCGGTCGAGCCGGCAGCCCGATCGGGCCACGGCGCGCCTCCCGCGGTCTCCGGACGCCGGGCGCCCGGAACGTCCGAGGCGTCGGCCGGGCCGCGCGCGCCGGCGTGCCCGCTCGGGTCGTCGGCTCCATCCCAGCCGGCCGAGTATGCCATCCGGGCGGGCTTCCCGGCGACGGCCGAAATCCCAAGTCCTGGCAAATCTGTGGGCTTGGCCTGCTGGTCCCCGTTTTTAACTCCGGTCTCTTGGACGCCTCGTGAGGAGCGCTCGGTGAGTACCCAGGGGCCGTTCAGCAGGCGCTCGGCCTCGGCGTCGCTGAGGCTGTCGCTGAGGCTGTCGCCGAGCGGACGCGGCAGCTGTGGGTGTCCCAGGTCGTCTTCGTATCCGCCGTCCCCGTACGGCCCGCTCCCGATGTCACCCATGTTCCGCGCCCTTCACCGTCCGCGAGCCCCGGCCCGTTCGCCCGGACCCCGCGTCGCCGGCCCCTTCAGCTCCCCCTGTCGCCCGTCCCTGTGCGCGCCGTCCGCCCGGCTCCGCGGCGCCCGAGCCCGTGCCTGTCCCGGCGTTCCCGATACCCCTGGGGACGCCGTCCACCGAGCCTTGGGGACTCTCGGCGTCGACGTCGGCCTGTTCGGCGAGGATCGCCGCGAGCCGCTTCAAGCCGCGCATCGCCGCTATCCGAACTGCGCCGTCCCGCTTGTCCAGCACCTTCGCGGTCTGCGCCACGTCGAGCCCGGCGACCACCCGCAGCAGCACCGCCTCGGCCTGGTCCTTGGGCAGCCGGGCAATCAGCCGCAGCGCGCGCTCGGTGTCCTCCCGCTCGGCGGCGGCCCGCTCGGTGTCGTCGGCGGAGGGCCAGTCGGTGGCGATGGCGGCCACGTCGCCGTTGTCCTCCTTGCGCCGGGAGGTCTTGCGCAGCTCGTCGAGCGCGCGGTGGCGGGCCACGCGGAACAGCCACACCCGGAACCCGGCCGCGTCCCCCCGGTAGCCGCGCACGTCCTTGGCCGCCTGCAGCCAGGTCTCGCTGGCCACGTCCTCCGCGGTGTCGCCGACCACGGCGCGCAGGTAGCGCAGCAGCGGCGGATGCAGGGCATGCCAAAGCTCTGCGAACCCCGTCTCCTCGCCGCGGCGGGCCGCGGCCAAGGCGGAGTCCAGATCGCCCCAGGCCAAGCCGTACCCCTCCTCCAACCGTGCGCGCCGAGCGCTGCTGCTACAGCTTGTCGCCGCGTGAACATTACACGGAACCCGGGTTTCGTCCGGACTCCAGGCGCCGACAGGTGGGATCGGACCATCACGCGTCGGATGTGGCGTTTCCTTGACGACAGTCATACATTGGTGATGTCCGTCAGCCGCAGCGCACCGGGAGGACAGCGCATGAGCCCGTTCCGGGGTTCGGTCCCGTTCACCGACCAGTGGGACCACTTCCGCGTGGAGCACGCCGACGGGGTCGCGACCGTCACCCTGAACCGTCCCGACAAGATCAATGCTCTGACTTTCGAGGCCTACGCCGACCTGCGCGACCTGCTGGCCGAGCTGCCGCACCGCGGCGACACCCGGGTGCTGGTGCTGCGCGGCGAGGGTCCGGGGTTCTGCTCCGGCGGCGACGTGAACGAGATCATCGGCGAGCTGCTGGCGATGCGGCCGGACGAGCACCTGTCGTTCACCCGCATGACCGGCGACGTGGTGCGCGCGCTGCGGGAGATCCCGATCCCGGTGATCGCCTCGATCCACGGCGTCGCCGCCGGCGCCGGCTCCGTGCTGGCCCTGGCCGCCGATTTCCGGGTGGTGGCCGCCTCGGCCCGGTTCGCGTTCCTGTTCACGAAGGTCGGCCTGTCCGGGTCGGACATGGGTGCGGCCTACCTGCTCCCCCGCATCGTCGGCCTCGGCAACGCGACCAAGCTGCTGATGCTCGGCGACACCGTCAAGGCCCCGGAGGCGGACAGGTACGGCCTGGTCAGCGAGCTGGTCGAGGACTCGGAGCTCGAAACGGCGACCACGGCCCTGGCCAGGCGCTTGGCCGACGGCCCGGCACTGGCCTACGCGCAGACGAAGATGCTGCTCACCCGCGAGTTGGACATGGGGCTGTCGCCGTCGCTGGAGATGGACGCCGCCGTGCAGGCGCTGCTGATGAACAGCCGCGACCACGCCGAGTTCCACCGCGCTTTCAACGCCAGGCAGACACCGAAGTGGGAGGGCCGATGAACGCCGCGACCCCGCACGAGCTGGTGAACCCGCCGGAGCTGGCCGCGCCGGTCGGGTTCTCGCACGCCGTCGCCGCCGGCCCCGGCCGCACCGTCTACCTCGGCGGGCAGGCCGCGCTGCACCCGGACGGCACGGTCGATCCGGCCTCCACCCTGGTCGAGCAGTTCGACCTGGCGCTGGCCAATCTAGCCGCGACCCTTGCGGCGGCCGGCGCGCGTCCGGAGCACCTGGTGACCGTCACCGTGTTCGCCACCGACGCCGAGCAGTACCGCAAGGACCTCAAGGAGCTCGGAACGGTGTGGCGCCGCCACCTGGGCAGGCACTATCCCGCGATGGCGTTCTTCGAGGTCAAGGGCTTGTTCGATCCGGCGGCGCGGGTGGAGCTGACCGGCGTCGCGGTGGTGCCGTGAAGACCGGTGCGGTCAGGCGGATCGCGGTCGTCGGCGGCGGGCCCGGCGGCCTGTACTTCGCGGCGCTGGCCAAGCAGCTCGATCCGGACGCCGTGGTGGACGTCTGGGAGCGCAACGCCGCCGACGACACCTTCGGCTTCGGCGTGGTGTTCTCCGACGAGACGCTCGGCGGCATCGAGCACGCCGACCCGGTGATCCACGAGGCGATGGCGGCCGAGTTCGCGCGCTGGGACGACATCGACGTGCACTACCGCGGCCAGGTCGTCACCTCCGGCGGCCACGGCTTCGCCGCGCTGAGCCGGGTCCGGCTGCTGGAGATGCTCCAGGGGCGGTGCGCCGACCTCGGCGTCACGGTGCGGTTCCTCACCCCGGCGCCGCCGGCCGAGCAGCTGAGCGCGGAGTACGACCTCGTGGTCGCTGCGGACGGCGTAAATTCTGCGATCCGCACGAAATATGCCGATGAATTCCATCCCACGATCCGCACACACGACTGCCGCTACATGTGGCTGGGCACCGACCTGGTCTTCGACGCCTTCCGGTTCCAGGTGCAGGCGACGCCGTACGGCGTCATGCAGGTCCACGGCTACCCGTACGACGCCCACGGTTCGACCTTCATCATCGAGATGCACGAGCGGGTGTGGCGCGCGGCCGGGTTCGACGCCTCGGCCGGCCGCGACTTCCAGC
Organism: Catenulispora sp.; assembly: GCA_013362315.1. Taxonomy (GTDB): domain Bacteria; phylum Actinomycetota; class Actinomycetes; order Streptomycetales; family Catenulisporaceae; genus Catenulispora. The sequence continues at coordinate 3,424 of JABFWL010000005.1, forward strand.
CCGGCGAGAGCGACCACGACAGCATCGCGAAGATCGCGGAGATCTTCGCCGACCTGCTCGGCGGGCACCGGCTGATCGCCAACAACTCGCGCTGGCTGAGCTTCCCGACCGTGACCACGGCGCGCTGGTCGCACGGCAACATCGTGCTGCTCGGCGACGCCGCGCACACCGCGCACTTCTCCATCGGCTCCGGCACCAAGCTCGCCATGGAGGACGCGCTGGCGCTGGCCGCGTGCCTGAGCGAGAACCCGGACATCCCGTCGGCGCTGGCCGCCTACGAGACCGAGCGGCGGCCGGTGGTGGCCTCGACGCAGCGCGCGGCGGCGGCGTCCCTGCGCTGGTTCGAGGACCTGGGCCGCTACACCGACCAGGAACCGCTGCAGTTCGCCTTCAACCTGCTGACCCGGTCGCGCCGCGTCACCTACGACAACCTGAAGCTGCGCGACCCGGAGTTCGCCGCCCGGGTCGCCGGCGACGCGCCGCCGCCGATGTTCCGGCCGTTCCGGCTGCGCGGGCTGACGCTGAAGAACCGCGTGATCGTCTCGCCGATGGACATGTACTCGGCGGT
>JABFWL010000439.1 GCA_013362315.1 Catenulispora sp.
GCCCGAAGTGGCGATCCGCCGGAAGTCCGCCGCCGAGAACGCCCCGGCACCCATCGGTACCAGCGATTCCGTGGCCGGATCGTAGAACGACGACTCCCCCGAGGAGTCGTGGAAGATGCCACCGAGATAGCGCATCCCGACCGGGCTGCGGCGGGCGGCGTCATAGCCCGGAAACTGTGTCGGCACTCCGTAGCGGCCGGGGGCCGAGGAGGGTGCCGACGGCGTGTACTGGCCAGGTACCGCAGGAGCCTGCGAAGCCTCTGGGCCCCTTTCGGCTGTCGCGAACCCGGCGCCGGCCCCGGAACCCGCTGCCGCGCCGAAGCCCGCACTCGCACCGGGACCGGCACCGGCCTGCGCCGCCCCGCCGGCCCGCTGCGCCTGGAGCGCGCGCCCGATGGCGTCGAAGTCTCCGAAGAACTGCTCGACGGTGTCCGAGAGCAGATCGGCCTCGGCCCGGCTGGCCAGGTCCGGCGGCACCGAGGCGGTGAGCCGCGCGGGCGAGCGCGGGACGGTCCGCACGCCGCCGAACGCCGCGCCGGGCAGCGGCACCACCATGGTCGCGGTGGTCAGCGCCAGCACGTCGCCGGGCAGCGCGTTCGGCCGGGCCGGGCTGACCCGGTGCAGCATCTGCGCGGCCTCGACGACCGTCTCGATCGGCGCGTCGGAGCGCAGGGTGGTGGCCGGGACCGGAGGCGCGTCCGGAAGCTTGATCCGCAACAGCGCGCTGGCCTGATCCGCCGGCACGACGCGCAGCGGCCCCTCGTTCACCGTCCACTGTCCGGCGCCGCCGGGTACGCCGGCGTCGTTTCCGCCGTGATCGTTTCCGCCTTGGCCGGGTTCCCGAAACAGCGAGGCGTCGTGGAAGCCGCTCTCGCCCGGCGCGGTACCGGCTCCAGCTCCAGCCGTAGCCCCAACCGCGGGACCAGCCCCGGCCCCGGCGCTGAACTCGGGCGCGCCTCCGGCCGGCGGCACCTCGTCGCGGAACAGCGGCTCGCCGCCGAATCCGTAGTCGGGGAGCTGATCGGGATCGACGTCCCGAGCCGGACGTCGGAGAAACTCGTCGTTCAAAATCGGTCGCCTCTGTCAAGGTCGGTCGCGCAGGGCCATCGGGCAGGGCCTACTAGCTGTGCCATCTAGCAGCGCGCCACCGGCCACCGAGAGTATTGCTCTGATCACAGTACTGTGATCAGCGGTGGTCACAGGGGCGTAAGGGTGACATTGCCACGGCCGCGCGGCGCTGACCCGCCGGAATACCCGCAGGCTTCACTCGATCGAGCGAGGCGTGTTCCGCCTGAAGTCCGCACCCGGTCAGCGCCGGGCGGCTGAGCGGGTGCGGGAGCCGTGTTGGTGTCGAAACGGTGGTCGTACTCTCAGCGGACGCGGTCCACCGGACGGCTCCCGGCCCCCCGCGCGGCCAGCCGGTCCGTGATCTGCCACTGATAGGCCAGCACCGCGATGCCGAACGCGACGACGAGCCCGCCGTAGACGAAGATCTGCGCCGCCGCGTCGTTCGCCAGGATGACGTTGCCCCGGCCTACGGCGAACATCAGCAACGCCACCACGCCCAGCCAGCCGCCGCCGGCGACCAGCACCGCCAGCGGCTGCCGCAGCGCCGTCCCGGCGACCACCAGCAGCGCGGTGAGCAGCACCAGCCCGATCAGCGCCCCGATCGGGAAGGCGAAGCCCGCCGAGCGGCTCACGCCGCCGACCGGGTCGCCGGCGTCCTGCAGGCCGGAGCCGGAGCCGCCGATCCGCACCGTGTCGCCCTGCATCAGCGCGCCGACCAGCCCGACGATCATGCCGGCCGCGCCGAGCCCGGCCAGCAGGCACCAGCGCTGCACCCGGCCGGCCGGCAGCCACCCGGCCAGCACCAGCCCGATCGTGCCGACCGCGCCCGCGGCCACCACCACGGCGACGACCCTCGCGTCCATCAGCACTCAGTCCTTACCCTGCGCGGTCTCCAGACCAGCGAACAGATCCGTCTCCATCTCGGAGCCCGAACGCACGGCGACCCCCTTCACCAGCTGGAAGAACTCCTGCGCCATGAACTCCAGGCCGATGGAGTTCGACAGCGCGAAGAAGCCCTCCTCCATCGAGATCTGCGTCGGATAGGCCCGCATGCCCTCGCGCTTGGCCGCCGTGTGCGCGGTGCCGTCGATGCAGGTGGTCACCAGCGCGTCGTCGGTCCCGAACGGCAGTTCGTCGACGGAGTCCACGACCCGGAAGCCGCTGGCGTCCCCGGCGTCCTTGAGCAGCTGGATGCCCTCGGCGAGCACGCTCTTGGGCATCGCGCTCCAGTAGATCTTGGCGATGTCCCAGGCGGTGCCCAGCTCCGGCGCGTACTCCGGGTCGGCGGCCAGCTCGGCGGCCCGCATCGCCACCCGGTGCGCCTGGATGTGGTCCGGGTGCCCGTAGCCGCCGTTCTCGTCATAGGTGACCAGCACCTGCGGCCGGATCTCCCGCACCACCGCGACCAGCAGTCCGGCGGCCTCGTCCACGTCGGCGTTCCAGAACGTGTTCGGCTTGTCGTTGGCCGGGGTGCCCATCATCCCGGAGTCCCGGTAGCGGCCGAAGCCGCCGAGGAACCGGTGGTCGGCCACGCCGAGCGCGGTCATCGCGTTGGCCAGCTCCACCACCCGCACCTCGGCCAGCCGGTCCTCGCGGTCGGCGGCCAGGTGCGCGAGCTCCGGCACCAGGATCTCGCCCTCCTCGCCCGCGGTGCAGGTGACCAGGGTGACGTGGGCGCCGTCGGCGGCGTAGCCGGCCATCACGGCGCCGGTGCCGATGACCTCGTCGTCCGGGTGGGCGTGGACGAGGAGCAGGCGCCGGGACGCGGTGGGGTTCGCGGTCATAGGGAAAAGGGTACGCAAACCTTCCGCCCTGCTCGCGCATAGCATGACGGGCATGACCGACACCCCCTCGTTCCCGCGGCACTCGGCCCGCACCCAGCGCTTCACCCTCGGCGTGCCGCGCGCCTTCAGCATCGCCCCGGACGGCACCCGCGTCGCGTTCCTGCGCGGCAAGCACGGGACCGACACCGCGACCTGCCTGTGGGTACTGGACCCGGCGACCGGCCAGGAGCGGCTGGTGGCCGACCCGATCGCGTTGCTCGGCGGCGCCGACGAGGAGCTGACCGAGGAGGAGAAGGCACGCCGGGAGCGCTCGCGGCAGGGGGCGGCGGGCATCGTCGGGTTCGCCGTCGACGGCGAGGTGCGGCTCGCGGCGTTCGCGCTGTCCGGGCGGCTGTTCGTGGCTGATCTGACGGCTGGCGAGGGCACGGGTGCGGCTGACGCCGTGCGCGAGCTCACCGTCCCGGCCGGCGTCGCCGACCCGCGCCCGAACCCGGACGGCACGCACATCGCCTACGTGGCCGGCGGCGCGCTGCGGGTGGTCGGCGCGGACGGCGGCGACGACCGTGCGCTGGCCGAGCCGGAGTCGGACACCGTCACCTACGGCCTGGCCGAGTTCATCGCCGCCGAGGAGATGGACCGGTTCCGCGGCTACTGGTGGGCGCCGGAGGGCGACCGGCTGTTCGCCGAGCGGGCCGACGAGGCGCCGATCCAGACCTGGTACATCGCCGACCCGGCGAACCCCGGCACCCAGCCGTCGGACGTGCGATACCCGGCGGCCGGGACGGCCAACGCGGCGGTCTCCGGCGTGGTCCTCGGACTGGACGGCTCGCGGGTGGACGTGAAATGGGAGGCGGCCTCGCCGTATCTGACCACGGTCCACTGGTCCGCCGCCGGGGATCCGGTGCTGGGCCTGATGAACCGCGAGCAGACCCGCGTCACCTACGCGCTGCTGGACCCGGACAGCGGCATGGTGACCATGCACAGCGAGGAGTCGGACCCGCGCTGGGTGGACATCTTCCCCGGCGTCCCGGCGTGGAGCTGTGCTGAACATAACCCCAGTGGTCCGGACGATGGCGACGTCGAGTACTCCGCCTCCCTGGTGACGATCGGCGCGCGCGACGGCGCCAACCGCATCCTGCTGGACGGCGAGCCGCTGACCCCGCCGGAGCTCCAGGTGCGCGGCGTGCTGTCGGTCGGCGAGCACGGCGTGCAGTTCACCGCCTCGGCCGACGACCCGGCCGAGATCCACGTGTACCTGGTGTCGCGCGACGGCGTGGTGCGCCAGCTCACCGAGGCCTTCGGCGTGCACTCCGCGGTGTTCGGCGCGGACCTGGCGGTGATCGGCTCGGTGGTGTTCGGCGAGCCCGGCTCGACGGCCCGGGTGGTGCGGCTGGACGAGGACGGCGACCCGAAGGACCTGTGCACCGTGCGCAACGTCGCCGACGTGCCGGAGCTGACGCTGAACGCCACGATGGTGCGCCTGGGCGAGCGGGCTCTGCGCGGCGTGCTGCTGCTGCCGAACGGCCACACGCCGGGCACCAAGCTGCCGGTCCTGCTCGACCCCTACGGCGGCCCGCACGCCCAGCGCGCACTGGCCGCCCACAACAGCCACCTGGCCTCGCAGTGGCTGGCCGACCAGGGCTTCGCGGTGCTGGTGGTGGACGGCCGCGGCACCCCGGGCCGGGGTCCGGAGTGGGACCGGGCGATCCACCACGACTTCGCCGGGCCGACGCTGCAGGACCAGGTGGACGCGCTGCACGCGGCCGCCGCCGAGCACGCCGACCTGGACCTGTCGCGGGTGGCGATCCGCGGCTGGTCCTACGGCGGCTACCTCGCGGCGCTGGCCGCGCTGCGCCGCCCGGACGTGTTCCACGCCGCGGTGGTCGGCGCGCCGGTCACCGACTGGCGGCTGTACGACACCTGCTACACCGAGCGGTACCTCGGCCACCCGGACGCCGAGCCGCAGGTGTACCGGCGCAACTCGCTGGTGGTCGGCACCGAGCCCAGCGGCTGGGCCGAGCGGCACCGGCCGATGATGGTGATCCACGGCCTGGCCGACGACAACGTGGTGGCCGCGCACACCCTGCGGCTGTCCTCGGCGCTGCTGGCCTCGGGGCGTCCGCACGAGATGCTGCCGCTGTCCGGGGTCACGCACATGACCCCGCAGGAAGTGGTCGCCGAGAACCTGATGCTGCTGCAGGTGGACTTCCTTAAGCGGTCGCTGGGCTGACGGCTGCTTGCTGAGGGCAGCTTACTGAGGGCTTTGCTGACGGCTGCTTGCTGACATCAGGTTGACGTTCGGGACGGGAAAACCCCGCGCCGCCGCACCGGCTCGATAACGGCCGGTGCGGCACGTCTGCGCCGTGGGTAGCCTGACCCTGACACCCCGCGGGCTGGGTGCACAGGGCTGGGGGGCACTCATGACAGACGTCGTACTCGACGGCCGCTACCGGTTGCTCGCGTTGCTGGGCCGCGGCGGCATGGGCGAGGTCTGGCGCGCGCACGACACCCGCATCGGGCGCGAGGTGGCGGTGAAGATCGTCACCGCCGGCGGCCTCGGCGACGACGCCCTGGCCCGGTTCGACCGGGAGGCGCGCATCGCGGGCAACGTCTCGGGGCCGTCGATCGTCACCGTCCACGACTACGGCCGCGACGAGTACCGCGGCGAGACGGTGCCCTACCTGGTGATGGAGCTGGTCGCCGGGCGCACGATCGGCGACCGGATCCGCCGGGACGGCCCGCCGGACCCGCGCACCGCCCTGGAGTGGTCGCTCCAGGTCTGCGACGCCCTGGCGGCCGCGCACGCGGCGGGCGTGGTGCACCGCGACATCAAGCCGGGCAACGTGATGGTGACCGACGGCGGCGCGCTGAAGGTGCTCGACTTCGGCATCGCCCGCTTCATGGAGCACCAGCAGACCCAGACCGGCCTGACCGCCGCCGGAATGGTGATCGGCAGCGCCGAGTACATGTCCCCGGAGCAGGCGCAGGGCCACCGGGTCGACGCCCGCTCGGACCTGTATTCGCTGGGCTGCCTGCTGTTCTTCACGCTGACCGGGCGCGCGCCGTTCGAAGCCGAGAGCCCGATCGCGCTGGCGTATCAGCACGTGAACAAGGCCGCGGACGCGCCGAGCCGGTACCGGGCCGGGATTCCGGCCGGAGCGGACGCGCTGGTGCTGGAGCTGCTGGCGAAGGACCCCGAGGTGCGCCCCGGGAGCGCCGGCGAGGTGGGGGACCGGATCCGGCGGGTCTTGGCGGGTTCGGGGAACGGATCCCCGGCCGGTCGCGACACCGATTACTGGATGCCGAACGAGGACACGCGGCTCACCGAGGTCCGGAACTATCCCGGCGAAGCCGCGGCACCGGTCTTCCCGATCGCGCCGAACGCCGGCCCGCCGCCCGAGACGCGCTCCCGGCGCTGGTTCGTCGCCGGGGCGGCGGCCGTCGCGGTCGGCGGTGCAGGTGTCGGAGCGTGGCTGGCGCTCGGGGACAAGTCCGGTGGATCCGACGGTGGCAACCGCTCCGCCTCGAGCCGCCTCACCGGCAGCTCAAGCTCCACTTCTCAGTCCTCTCATTCCTCCGCCAGCACCAGTGCCAGCGGTGCCGGCAGCAGCAGCGCCACCAGTGCCAGCAGCCCGACCACCAGCAGCCCGACTACCAGCAGCTCGGCGAGTGGAGCGCCTTCCGCGCCGCACAATCCGGCTTTCGCCTCCTCCCTGACCGGCCACAGCAAGGACGTGGTCCACGTCGCCTTCCGCGCTGACAGCAAGCTGCTCGCCAGCTGCTCCTTCGACAAGACCGCGCGGCTCTGGGACGTCACGGATCCGCTCCGGCCGCAGCCTCTCGGCACCTGCAGCAAACACACCGACCAGGTGTGGAACGTCGCGATCAGCCCGGACGGCACGACGCTGGCGACCAGTTCCCTGGACCAGACGGTCATCCTCTGGGACATCCGGGATCCGACGGCGCCGCAACCGAGCGCCCAAGTGAGCATCGGCAACAAGCTGAACGGCGTGGCCTTCAGCCCGAACGGCGGCACGCTGGCCGTGGGCACGTGGGGCGGCACGGTCGTGCTGATCGACGTCGCGCGGCCGACCGAAACGGCCGGGCGCCACACTCTCAGCGGACACGGCAGCCTGGTCTACAGCGTCGCCTTCAGCCCGGACGGCTCCTACCTGGCCAGCGGGTCGTTCGACAAGACGGTGCGGTTGTGGGACGTCCGCAATCCGGCCGCCGCCAAGCAGATCGGCATGTCCTCCGACCACACAGACCGAGTCTTCGACCTCGCGTACCGCCCCGACGGACAGCTCCTGGCGGCCGGTTCGGCGGACCACACACTGGTCCTGCTCGACGTCGCCGATCCGCCCCACCCCGCGCTCGTCCACCGCCTGGCCAAGCCCGACGAGCCCGACGAGGCCACCGGCGTCGCCTTCAGCCCGGACGGCCGCACCATCGCCAACGGCTGCGGCGCGAGCAAGCAGGTGCGCGTCTACGACGTGACGACGCCGGGCTCACCGCACGTTTTCGATCCCCTCACCGGGCATAAGGGCTATACCTACGGCGTGGCGTACAGCCCGGACGGTCGATTGCTCGCCAGCGGCTCGGCGGACGGCACGGTCCGCTTGTGGAGGTTCTGACTTTCGCCGAATCAACCTGTCCGGGTGACCAGACGTCTACCTCACGCAGTCACCCGGGAAGGTGGGTCCCATGAACCGTACTTCCGCTGTCGCCGCTCTCGCCGCGATCGGCGTGCTCGGAGTCGCCGCCCTGGCGACCGGATGTTCGAGCTCTGCGAGCAACAGTCCCGCGGCGACCGCAACGACGAGTTCGACGACTTCGACCTCGTCGCTCAGCACCAGCAGCAGCATTTCCGCATCCACCAGTTCACAGACGTCCGCGTCGAGCCCCGCGGCGTCAACGTCCTCCACGACGCCGAGCAGCCCCGCATCCTCCCCGGCAGCCCCCTCACCCGCGGCCATCACCAAGTGCACGGCCGCTGAGATGCCCAACGGCACCTGGAAGACGGTCGAGGGCAGCAACGGCGCCGGCCACGTCTCCGCCGACATCGCGCTGCAGAACACGTCCACGCACTCCTGCACCGTGAGCGGCTACCCCGGCGTCTCGCTGCTCGCCTCCGACCGCCACCCGCTGCCCACCACGGTGGTCAAGTTCCCCGCCACCCCGGCCGTCCTCACCGTCGCGCCCGGCACCTGGATCCACTCCGAGATCCGCTACTCCCCGGACATCCCCGGCCCGGGCGAGCCGACGACCGGCAACTGCGAACCGGAGACCGTCCACGCGCTGGCGCAACTGCCCGGCGACTCGGCATGGGTGCCGGTGACCCTGACGTCACCGACACCAGTCTGCGAGAAGGGGGCGCTGCAGGCGAAGCCGTTCGCGAGCGGGGAGTCGACCCCGGCCGGCGGCTGAAAACCGAGCACAGCCGAAACCGAGAACAGCTGGAACCGAACACAGAAGGCGACGGCCGCCGCGGGAAACCTCCCGCGGCGGCCGTCGCCGTATCACTGAAGCCGTATCGCCGAAACGCCGTCTCGCCGAACCTCAGCCCTTGCTCTTCGCCGCGTTCCCCCGCGAGCGCCCCCGCACCTGCGCGTTCAGCTCCACCTTGCGGATCCGCACGGTGTCCGGGGTGACCTCCACGCACTCGTCCTCGCGGATGAACTCCAGCGCCTGCTCCAGCGACAGCTGGCGGGGCGGGATCAGCGTCTCGGTGACGTCGGAGGTGGAGGAGCGCATGTTCGTGAGCTTCTTCTCCTTGGTGATGTTCACGTCCATGTCGTCCGAGCGGGAGTTCTCGCCGATGATCATGCCCTCGTAGACCTCGGTGGTGGGCTGCACGAACATCGTGCCGCGCTCCTGCAGGTTCATCATCGCGAACGGGGTGGCGTTGCCGGCGCGGTCGGCGACCAGGGAGCCGGAGGTGCGGGTGCGCAGCTCGCCGTACCAGGGCTCGTAGCCCTCGAAGACGGCGTGCGCGATGCCGGTGCCGCGGGTCAGGGTCAGGAACTCGGTGCGGAAGCCGATCAGGCCGCGGGACGGCACGATGAACTCCATGCGGACCCAGCCGGTGCCGTGGTTCGTCATGGTCTCCATGCGGCCCTTGCGGTTGCCCTGGATCAGCTGCGTCACCGCACCCAGGAACTCCTCGGGGGCGTCGATGGTGAGCCGCTCGACCGGCTCGTTGAGCTTGCCGTCGATGGTCTTGGTCACCACCTGCGGCTTGCCGACGGTGAGCTCGAAGCCCTCCCGGCGCATGGTCTCCACCAGGATGGCCAGCGCCAGCTCGCCGCGGCCCTGCACCTCCCAGGCGTCCGGGCGCTCGGTGGGCAGCACGCGCAGCGAGACGTTGCCGACCAGTTCGCGGTCCAGGCGGTCCTTCACCAGGCGCGCGGTCACCTTGGTGCCCTTGGTCGGGCCGCGGCCCACCAGCGGGGAGGTGTTGGTGCCGATGGTCATCGAGATCGCCGGCTCGTCGACGGTGATCAGCGGCAGCGGCCGCGGGTCCTCCGGGTCGGCCAGGGTGTCGCCGATCATGATCTCCGGGATGCCGGCGATCGCGATGATGTCGCCGGGGCCGGCCGACTCGGCCGGCTTGCGCTCCAGCGCCTCGGTCATCAGCAGCTCGGTGATCTTGACCTTCTCGATCGTGCCGTCGTGCCGGCACCAGGCCACCTGCTGGCCCTTGCGGATCTCGCCCTGGTGCACCCGGCACAGCGCGATGCGGCCCAGGAAGTTGGAGGCGTCCAGGTTGGTGACATGCGCCTGCAGCGGCGCGCCCTCGGTGTAGGACGGCGCCGGGATGGTCTCCAGGATGGTCTTGAACAGCGGCAGCAGGTTCTCCGAGTCCAACTCGCCGCCCTGGCCGTTGCCGGAGGAGCCGGGCACCGGCTTGGTCAGCGAGGCCTTGCCGTCGCGGGCGATGGCGTAAACGATCGGGAACTCGATCTGGTCCTCGGTGGCGTCCAGGTCCATGAACAGCTCGTAGGTCTCATCGATGACCTCGTCGACCCGGGAGTCCGGCCGGTCCACCTTGTTGATCAGCAGGATCACCGGCATCTTCGCGGCCAGCGCCTTGCGCAGCACGAACCGGGTCTGCGGCAGCGGGCCCTCGGAGGCGTCGACCAGCAGCACCACGCCGTCCACCATGGACAGCCCGCGCTCCACCTCGCCGCCGAAGTCGGCGTGGCCGGGGGTGTCGATGATGTTGATCACCACGTCCTCGCCGTCCGGGCCGCGGTAGTGCACCGCGGTGTTCTTGGCGAGGATCGTGATCCCCTTCTCGCGCTCCAGGTCGTTGGAGTCCATGGCGCGCTCGTCGACGTGCTGGTGTTCGCCGAACGCGCCCGACTGCCAGAGCATCGCGTCGACCAGCGTGGTCTTGCCGTGGTCGACGTGCGCGACGATCGCCACGTTCCGGATGTTGTCGCGTGTGGGCATGCCTGAGGGCTCCTTGGCAGAAGGGGATACCTACCCATGGTACGGGGTCGGCAATCCCCCCGCTCACCCTCAGAGTGCGCGCGGCGTGACGCCGCTCACATCACGGCGGTGGCAGCGGCCTGGGCGGCGATCTCGGCGCTCAGCGGCGGCGGCAGCCAGCCCTCGGCCAGCGGCGCCGGGCCCCGCCGGTGCACGAAGTCCAGCACCTGGCGGGCGGTGGCGCGGGCGTTCGGGTCCTTGACGAGGCAAGCGCCGATCAATTCCGCCAGGCTCGGGGGCAGGAATCCCAGCACCGGCGAGGCCTTGGAGATCCGGGCCGCCAGCTCCGGACCGATGCCGCCGAACGGGGGACGTCCGGTCGCGGCGTAGTAGACGGTCGAACCGAGGGAGAACATGTCAGCGGCGGAGGTGACGCTGCGCACCTGGGTCTGTTCCGGAGCTAGAAACGGAGAGTTCGCCGCGTTCACATAACCCGCCCGGTCCTCCCCCAGCGCAGCTCGCGCCACCACGCTGCGCTCCACCAGGTGCAGCCGGTCCGGAGCCAGCAGCACCTTGCCGGGCGCCACGCCGCGGTGCACCATCCCGGCACCGTGCACGGTCAGCAGCGCCACCGCGAGCTCCCGGACCAGCGCGATCAGCACCGGCTCCGGCAGCGGGCCGCACTCGGCCACCGCCCGGCTCAGCGCCACGCCGGGCACGAAGACGCGCGCCACCCACGGCGGCTCCGCCTCGGGATCGGCGTCCAGCACCGGCGTGCCGGACATCCAGGAAGCCGCCCGGGCGTTGGCGATCTCGGCCCGCAGCCGGGCCCGGAAGGCGTGATCCGCTTCCCCGCGCACCAGCTTCAGCGCCACCGGCCGACCGGCCGCCGAGCGCGCCAGATAAACGGTGCCCGCGGAGCCGGCCCCCAGCCGGGCGGACACCGTGTACGAGCCCACCGCCTGCGGATCCCCGCGCTCCAACTGCTCCATCGCCCGCCCCCCTGTCCCCGTGTTGAGCGCCATGATGCCAGCCCCGGTCGGGCCGCCGATATCATGTGAGGTAGATCACCTTTGCACTACTCCGGGTGACGCGTTCTATGGAATCTGACGCGCAGTCCACTAGAGTTCGCGCTGCTCCACACAGAGCTCATGCAGAGCCCTGCCAAGCCCGGAAAACGAAACGCCGTGTAAGAACCACAGTGTAAGAACATTGCCCGTCTGGGAGACGACAAGTCGATGGCGACTGACACCATCGCGCCCGGCCCCGAGGCCCCCGCCCCGCTGAGCCCGGCGCGCGCAAAGATCGAACAGAAGACGCTGCGCACAGACCGGTGGTGGCTCAGTCCGCTGCTGACGATGCTGGTGCTGGTCGCCTTCATCTTCTACGCCACGTTCCGCGCGTTCCAGAACGCGGATTACTACGCGGACGGCCTCATCTCGCCGTTCTACAGCCCGTGCATCTCCACCAACTGCGTGCCGGACTCCCCGCTGGGCGGGTTCACGCCGTTCGGCTCCTGGTGGAAGCTCTCGCCGGCACTGCTCATCCTGATCTTCCCGCTGGGCTTCCGGATGACGTGCTACTACTACCGCAAGGCCTACTACCGCGCCTTCTGGCAGTCGCCGCCGGCCTGCGCGGTGGCCGAGCCGCACGGCAAGTACACCGGCGAGACCCGTTTCCCGCTGATCCTGAACAACGCGCACCGGTGGTTCTTCTGGGCCGGCCTGGTCTTCAACGTCATCCTGACGTGGGACGGGATCCTGGCGTTCCGCAACGGCGAGGGCCAGTGGGGCCACATGAGCCTGGGCACGCTGGTGCTGCTGGCGAACGCCACACTGCTGTGGCTGTACTCGCTGTCGTGCCACTCCTGCCGCCACATCATGGGCGGCAAGCTGAAGCACTTCTCCAAGCACCCCCTGCGCTACAAGGGGTGGACCATGGTGTCGAAGCTGAACCACAAGCACATGCTCTTCGCGTGGGTGTCGCTGTTCGGCGTGGCACTGGCCGACGCCTATGTCGCCCTGGTGGCCAACGGCACGTTCAGCAACCCGACGTTCTTCTAAAGGATCAGTGCGCAAATGACTGAGAACATCGAGCGCCACTCCTACGACGTGGTGGTGATCGGAGCCGGCGGCGCGGGGCTGCGGGCCGCGATCGAGGCCCGGCAGGCCGGCAAGCGCGTGGCCGTCATCAGCAAGTCGCTGTTCGGCAAGGCGCACACCGTGATGGCCGAGGGCGGCGCGGCCGCGGCCATGGGCAACGTGAACCCGAAGGACAACTGGCAGGTCCACTTCCGCGACACGATGCGCGGCGGCAAGTTCCTGAACCACTTCCGGATGGCCGAGCTGCACGCCAAGGAGGCGCCGGACCGCATCTGGGAGCTGGAGGCCTGGGGCGCGCTGTTCGACCGCACCAAGGACGGCAAGATCAGCCAGCGCAACTTCGGCGGGCACGAGTACCCGCGGCTGGCGCACGTCGGCGACCGCACCGGGCTGGAGCTGATCCGCACGCTGCAGCAGCGGGTGGTGGCCCTGCAGCAGGAAGACAAGGCTGCAACCGGCGACTACGAGTCGCACCTGCGGGTGTTCGCCGAGACCACGATCGTGCGCCTGCTCAAGGACGGGCGGGGCCGCATCGCCGGCGCCGTCGGCTACTACCGCGAGACCGGCCAGTTCGTGCTCTTCGAAGCCCCGGCCGTGATCCTGGCGACCGGCGGAATCGGCCGCTCCTACACGGTCACCTCGAACTCCTGGGAGTACACCGGCGACGGCCACGCGCTGGCGCTGCTGGCTGGCGCGACCCTGGTGAACATGGAGTTCATCCAGTTCCACCCGACCGGCATGGTCTGGCCGCCCTCGGTGAAGGGCATCCTGGTCACCGAGTCGGTGCGCGGCGACGGCGGCGTCCTGCGGAACTCCGAGGGCAAGCGGTTCATGTTCGACTACGTGCCGGACGTCTTCCGCAAGCAGTACGCGGAGACTGAGGAGGAAGCCGACCGCTGGTACACCGACCAGGAGAACAACCGGCGCCCGCCGGAGCTGCTGCCGCGCGACGAGGTGGCGCGGTCCATCAACTCCGAGGTGAAGGCCGGGCGCGGCACGCCGAACGGCGGTGTCTACCTGGACGTCTCCACCCGGCTGCCGGCCGAGGAGATCCGGCGCCGGCTGCCGTCGATGTACCACCAGTTCAAGGAGCTGGCCGACGTCGACATCACGGCGCAGCCCATGGAAGTCGGGCCGACGTGCCACTACGTCATGGGCGGCGTCGAGGTCGATCCGGACACGCAGGGCACGAAGGTGCCGGGCCTGTACGCGGCCGGCGAGTGCGCCGGCGGCATGCACGGCTCGAACCGGCTGGGCGGCAACTCGCTGTCGGACCTGCTGGTCTTCGGGCGGCGGGCCGGGCTGTACGCGGCTGAGTACGTCGACTCCCTCAGCGCGGACGGCAAGCCCGCGGTCGCCGACACCGACGTCGACGCGGCCGTGGAGGAGGCGCTGGCGCCGCTGTCCAACACCGACGGCGAGAACCCGTACACCCTGCACCACGATCTCCAGGTCACGATGAACACCCTGGTGGGCATCATCCGCAAGCCGGAGGAGATCAGCGAGGCGCTGACCAAGCTGGAGGACTTCAAGCCCCGGCACCACAAGGTCGGCTCCACCGGCGGCCGCCGCTTCAACCCCGGCTGGCACGTGGCGCTGGACCTGCGGAACATGCTGATCGTCAGCGAGTGCGTGGCGAAGGCGGCGCTGGAGCGCGAGGAGTCGCGCGGCGGCCACACCCGGGACGACTTCCCGTCGATGTCGTCGAAGTGGCGGCAGGTGAACCTGATCTGCTCGCTGAAGGAGGACGGGAGCGGGGTGGACCTGAAGCACCAGCCGATCCCGACGATCCGGCGGGACCTGCTGGAGCTGTTCGAGGTCTCGGAGCTGAAGAAGTACCTCAC
>JABFWL010000412.1 GCA_013362315.1 Catenulispora sp.
AAAACCAAAACCCGCCGCCGCCAGTAGACGGTCGACGGGAGAGACCCGACGGGATTTCGCAGCGAACCCACGAAGGGTCACTCTACGATGCCGATGCCGCGGTGTGCGGCACGCCCCGCCGTACGATCGTCAGATGGCGGAAAGAACGACCGCGCGGACAACCGCGCCCACGAGCACCCGGAGCACCGGCCCGGAGCAGGCCCCGGAGTTCGAACAAGGGTCTGAACTGGTCGCTCAAGTCGTGGCGTGGTTCCGGGCCTCCGCCCGGGACCTCCCCTGGCGCCGCCCGGACGCCACACCGTGGGCGGTGATGGTGAGCGAGTTCATGCTTCAGCAGACACCGGTCTCCCGCGTGCTGCCCGTCTACGAGGCGTGGCTCAAGCGCTGGCCCACCCCGGCGGCGCTGGCCGCCGAGCCCGTAGGCGAGGCGGTACGCGCCTGGGGACGCCTGGGCTACCCGCGCCGCGCGCAGCGCCTCCACGCGGCCGCCACAGCCATCGAGGCGGAGTTCGACGGCATCGTGCCGGATACGTATGAGGACCTGTGGTCGCTGCCGGGCGTCGGCGAGTACACAGCCGGAGCGATCGCGTCCTTCGCATATAAGAAGCGGCACATCGTGCTCGACACGAACGTCCGGCGGGTCCTTTCCCGCACCGTGTCCGCCGTCGAATACCCCGCCCCGGCCACGACCCCCGGCGACCGCCGCATCGCCACCGCGCTGCTTCCCGCGCGCGCCGAGGACGCCGCCGAGTGGGCCGCCGCGAGTATGGAGCTCGGCGCAGTGGTGTGCACGGCCCGGGCACCGCGCTGCGACGAATGCCCGGTGGCCGCACTGTGCTCCTGGGTGGCCGCCGGAAAGCCCGCCTACGACGGCCCGCCGAGGCGCGGCCAGACGTACGAAGGAACCGATCGCCAGGCGCGAGGACGGCTGCTCGCGGTGCTGCGCGACACGCACGGCGCGGTGGCACGGGGCGAGCTGGAAGCGGCCTGGACACGGGACGTGGTGCAGCGCGAGCGCGCCCTGGCCAGCCTGGTGGCCGACGGACTGGTCGTCGTCGTCGAGGAAGGCGAGACGGAGGGCGAGCTCTACGCATTGGCGCACTGAGCACGCCGGCACCACCGCCACCGCCGCCACCGACATCAAGCCGCTGATATGTTCGTCTTCGCCCCCTGCCCCGCCACCCGCCGCGAGTACGTCCCCACCAACGACCGCAACCGCTCCTCGGTCGAGGCGTCGACCGGCGTCAGCACCACGATCCGCTGCTCGTCCTCCCCGCCCGCGGCGAGCACGTCGTACGCGACCGTCATCAGCCCGGCGACCGGATGCAGGACCAGCTTCACCCCGCGCGTCCGCTCGCCGACCGTGTGGTCCTCCCACCACCCGGCGAACTCCGGGCTCCGCGCCCGCAGCGTCTCGACCACCTGCTGCAACCGCGGATCGTGCGGGTAGCGCGCCCGGTTCGCGCGCAGCGCCCCGACCGTCTCCCGGGCGACCTGCTCCCACGACAGCTGCGTGCGCCGCGACTCCGGCCCCAGGAACAGCAGCAGCGCGGTGTTCCCGGCCAGGCCGCTGCCGAAGCCGTCGCCGAACATCGCGGTGGCGGCCGCGTTGTGCGCCAGCACGTCGAAGCAGTGGTCGATGACGTAGGCCGGCAGCAGCGGCATCCCGTCCAGCACCGCCCGCAGCGACCCCGCCACCTCCGCGCCTCTGCCCGGCGGCAGTCGGCGCGGAGGCGTCTCCCCGCGGGCCGTCAGGTGCAGGTACTCCCGCTCGGCCGGGGACAGCCGCAGCGCCTCGCCGATGGCGTCCAGGACCCCGGTGCCGGGCGCGCCGACCCGGCCCTGCTCCAGCCGGATGTACCAGTCAATGCTCACCGCGGCCAGTTCGGCGACTTCCTGCCGGCGCAGGCCCGGGGTGCGGCGGCGGCCGGTGGTGCGCAGGCCGACGTCCTCCGGTGTGAGCCGGCCGCGCATCGCGACCAGGAACTCCCCCAGCGTCTGCTGCCGGGTGGCAGCCCTGGTATTCGCGGTACCAGCATTCGAAGACTCTCCCTGCACCGGCCGTTCCGCCCGAGACTCGTGACCCATGAACAAGAAGACGAAGATCACGGTAGCCGGCGTTGCTACCGCCGCCACATTCGCCGCGGGAGCGGCGACCGCCTACGCGGTGGTGTGCGACAAGTTCGGCTACAGCCCGATCCGCAACGGGATCCCCCGGGCGGCCGCGCACTTCCAGGTCGCCTCCCCCGACCTGAAGGACGGCGGCTGGTTCCCGGCCGCCGACGTCTGCGCGGGCCCGGAGACCACGCCGCGCCTGGCCAGGTCCGGAGCGCCGGCGACCACCCAGAGCTACGTCGTGGAGATGTTCGACCCGGACGCCCCCACCGGCAGCGGGTTCTCGCACTGGCGGGCCTGGGACGTCCCGGCCTCGGCCTCGACCTTCGGCGGCCAGGCCACCCCGCCGGCCGGCACCGTCACCGGCCGCAACGACGGCGGCGACGCCTTCTACGACGGCCCCTGCCCGCCGGTCGGCGACATCCCGCACCACTACAAGATCAGGGTCCTGGCGTTGGACACCGCCACCCTGGGGCTGGGCCCGGACGTCAGCACCGCGATCTCCGGGTTCGTGATGGGACAGCACATCGTCGGCGTCGCCGAGATGACCGTGCTGGCCAGGCGCTGAGGGCCGCCGCGCCTAACAAATAGGCGACAAACAGGCGCGGTGTCTGCCGGATGGTGGACATTCGGCCCGCCGGTGGCCGGATGTCCGTTACCCCGGATCCGAGGATGTCGTTGAGGCCCGCGGGGAGCCGCTGTCGGCTCTCATGGAATCCAAGACACCCGAGGTAGAAGAATCCATGCACGCCTATATCAAGAGGGGCCTGCTGCTGTCGGCTGCGACCGGCGCCGCGGTCCTGGGCGGCGCCGCCGCCGCCAGCGCGGCCACGTCGGCCACGGTCGACGGCGCGACCGCCGGCAGCCCCGGTGCGGTCTCCGGCAACACCGTCCAGGTGCCCGCGGACGTCCCGGTCCAGATCTGCGGCGACACCGCCGCGGCCGCGGCCGCCGTGGACGGCGCCTACGGCAACGAGTGCCAGATCACCGGCACCACCGCGCACGCCACCGGGTTCGCCGCGCACAGCCCCGGCGCGGTCTCCGGGAACGTCGGCTCGGTGGCCGCCGACGTGCCGGTGCAGGTCTGCGGCGTGGACGCCGCGGCGATCGCCGCCGGGATCAAGGCCGACGGCAACTCCTGCCGGGAGTTCGCCTCCTCGGCCACGGCCGTGGGCGAGGCGACCGGCTCCCCCGGGCTGATCTCCGGCAACGTGCTCCAGCTGGCCCTCAACGCGCCGGTGCAGGCCTGCGGCGACTCGCTGGGGCTGATCGCCTACGGCGACAAGGCCGACGGCAACAGCTGCGTCAGCGGCGAGCCTGAGCACCCGCACCCCGGCCCGCCCCCGTGGATGCCCCCGCCGCCGATGACCCCGCCGCCGTGGGACTGCCCGCCGCCCGGACACCACTGGTGAGCTGACCGGCGCCTTCCGCCGGAACCCGTCCAGCAGCGCAACCTCGGGGACGCCCCGGGCCGGAGCCGACGTCACTCCGGCACGGGCCCGAGGTCAGGACACTGGACATGACGACGGCCGCCCCCCCGCGTACGGGGTGGGCGGCCGTCGTCGTGTCGATGCGGCCTCCGCCGGGCCCGATGGGGGCCCGGCGGCTCAGCTCACGCGCTGACCGGCGGCGTGGCCTCCGGCGCCGGCGGCGGCAGGGTCCCGGACTCCAGGGCCGAGGCGTCCTCCGGCACGTTCTCCTTGGCGCCCGCGACGAAGGTGAACGGCGCGTCGGACTCCTCCGCACCGGTCTCCTTCGAGACGTCCACGGTCACCATCTGGCCGGCCCGCACCTCGCCGAACAGGATCTTCTCCGACAGCGGGTCCTCGATGTAGCGCTGGATCGCCCGGCGCAGCGGCCGCGCGCCCAGCACCGGGTCGTACCCGAGCTTGCCGATCCGCTCCTTGGCGTCGTCGGTGAGGACGATGCCCATGTCCTTGTCCTTCAGGCGGGCGTCGACCTTGGTCATCATCAGGTCCACGATCGCCTTGATGTCGTCCATCGACAGCTGCGGGAACACCACGGTGTCGTCGACGCGGTTCAGGAACTCGGGGCGGAAGTGCTGCTTCAGCTCGTCGTTGACCTTCGACTTCATCCGCTCGTACGGCGCCTTGGTGTCGCCGTGGGCGGCGAAGCCCAGCCCGAAGCCCTTGGAGATGTCCCGGGTGCCGAGGTTGGTGGTCATGATGATCACCGTGTTCTTGAAGTCCACGACCCGGCCCTGGGAGTCGGTCAGGCGGCCGTCCTCCAGGATCTGCAGCAGCGAGTTGAAGATGTCCGGGTGCGCCTTCTCGACCTCGTCGAACAGCACCACCGAGAACGGCTTGCGGCGCACCTTCTCGGTGAGCTGGCCGCCCTCCTCGTAGCCGACGTATCCGGGCGGGGAGCCGAACAGCCGCGAGACGGTGTGCTTCTCGGAGAACTCGGACATGTCCAGCTGGATCAGCGCGTCCTCGTCGCCGAACAGGAACTCCGCCAGCGCCTTGGCCAGCTCGGTCTTACCGACGCCGGACGGGCCGGCGAAGATGAACGAGCCGCCGGGGCGCTTGGGGTCCTTCAGGCCGGCCCGCGTGCGCCGGATCGCCTGGGACAGGCCCTTGATGGCCTGGTCCTGGCCGATGACGCGCTTGTGCAGCTCGTCCTCCATGCGCAGCAGCCGGGAGGTCTCCTCCTCGGTGAGCTTGAAGACCGGGATGCCGGTGGCGGTGGCCAGGACCTCGGCGATCAGCTCCTCGTCGACCTCGGCCACCACGTCCAGGTCGCCCTGCTTCCACTCCTTCTCCCGGCGCGCCTTGGCGCCCTGGAGCTGCTTCTCCTGGTCGCGCAGCGCCGCGGCCTTCTCGAAGTCCTGCGCGTCGATCGCGGACTCCTTCTCCTTGCGCACGTTCGCGATCTTGTCGTCGAACTCGCGCAGGTCCGGCGGCGCGGTCATGCGGCGGATCCGCATCCGGGAGCCGGCCTCGTCGATCAGGTCGATGGCCTTGTCCGGCAGGAAGCGGTCGGAGATGTAGCGCTCGGCCAGCGTGGCCGCGGCCACCAGCGCGCTGTCCGTGATGGACACCCGGTGGTGCGCCTCGTAGCGGTCCCGCAGGCCCTTGAGGATCTCGATGGTGTGCGCCACCGAGGGCTCGGCCACCTGGATCGGCTGGAAGCGGCGCTCCAGGGCGGCGTCCTTCTCCACGTACTTGCGGTACTCGTCCAGGGTGGTGGCGCCGATGGTCTGCAGCTCGCCGCGGGCCAGCATCGGCTTCAGGATCGACGCCGCGTCGATGGCGCCCTCCGCCGCGCCCGCGCCGACCAGCGTGTGCAGCTCGTCGATGAACAGCACGATGTCGCCGCGGGTCCGGATCTCCTTGAGCACCTTCTTCAGGCGCTCCTCGAAGTCACCGCGGTAGCGGGAGCCGGCGACCAGCGCGCCGAGGTCCAGCGTGTACAGGTGCTTGTCCTTCAGCGTCTCCGGCACCTCGCCCTTGACGATGGCCTGGGCCAGGCCCTCGACCACCGCGGTCTTGCCGACGCCGGGCTCGCCGATCAGCACCGGGTTGTTCTTGGTGCGGCGGGACAGCACCTGCATGACCCGCTCGATCTCCTTCTCGCGCCCGATCACCGGGTCGAGCTTGCCCTCGCGGGCGGCCTGGGTCAGGTTGCGCCCGAACTGGTCCAGCACCAGGGAGGTGGACGGCGCGCCCTCGGCCGGGCCGCCGGCCGCCGCGGCCTCCTTGCCGCCGCCGGAGTAGCCGGACAGCAGCTGGATCACCTGCTGGCGCACCCGGTTCAGGTCGGCGCCCAGCTTCACCAGCACCTGGGCCGCGACACCCTCGCCCTCGCGGATCAGGCCGAGCAGGATGTGCTCGGTGCCGATGTAGTTGTGGCCGAGCTGCAGCGCCTCGCGCAGCGACAGCTCCAGGACCTTCTTGGCCCGCGGGGTGAAGGGGATGTGCCCGGACGGGGCCTGCTGGCCCTGGCCGATGATCTCCTCCACCTGCTGGCGGACCGCCTCCAGCGAGATGCCGAGGCTCTCCAGGGCCTTGGCCGCCACACCCTCACCCTCGTGGATGAGGCCGAGGAGGATGTGCTCGGTCCCGATGTAGTTGTGGTTGAGCATCCTGGCCTCTTCCTGGGCCAGGACGACGACGCGCCGTGCGCGGTCGGTGAACCGTTCGAACATTCCTCATCGCTCCCCGGAGCGTCGCGGGCCGACGTGTGGATCCAAACTGCGATCGTTCGCTTGCCCTGGTGTGTTGCTAGTTCCGTGCGGTGCCAAACCAGTTGCTCCCGGCCGGTGCCCGCCATCGGGTGAGATGGCAGACGGCCTCGCAACCGATGCTAGTCCCGCCTCCCCTCGCAGGTGGCGCGACTTACCCGGACCGGACCCGCACAGCCCGTCCCGGAAGGCCTTCAGTCAGTCCAACTCGCCGCCTCTGACGTGGTGTTCCCGGTAGCGGACCGGAAGACCCGAATAGGCTGTACGCCAAGAGCGAACGGGGAGGTCGATCCACATGCCGGACGTGGTCTCCGTGCCGGAAGCCGCGGGGCGCGAGGCGCTGGCGAGGCTGCTGGGGTACGGCCAGCCGGCGGTGGCTCCGGGGCCGGTCGCGCTGTCCGCGGGCGGCCGCGTGCTGTTCTATGTGGCCGACGGCGGCGCGCAGGACCTGCCGGAGCTGCTGGAATGGCTGGACTGGGGCGGGGTGCGGCTGGACCTGACGGCGGTGGCCGGGACCGAGCTGACCGATCCGCCGGTGCGCTGGCTGCACCCGGTTACGGTGCCGATGCAGCGGCTGGGCGGGGAGTCGTCGTACGCGGTGCCGGAGCAGGCCGCGGCGGCCGGACCGCCCGATGTGGCGAGCATCACACAGGGCGCCTCACGGCGCGCCAGCTACCCCATCCAGGGACTGCCGGAGCCGCCGGAGCTGATCGCCCTGCTGGCCACCATCGCGGCCGCCTGCCACCGGCTGGCCGTGGCGGCGGCGCGCTGAACCCGCCGCCAGGCGGCGGAATTCGTCGCCGGTTCGGCTGTGAAAGTTCCCGCCGGACCGGCTCATCTCCTCGCGGCCGAAGGCCTGAGCTGCCGGGTCCCGGAACGACGTCAGCCCCGCACCCGGCGGGCCGGGCCCGATCGGGGTGCGGAGCTGACCGCCTTAACCGGGCCCGCCACGCCGGGGAATTAGTGAGCGGCGTTGTAGCGATTCATGAGTTCGGTCGGAATACGGCCGCGGTCGCTGATTTCCTCGCCCTGGGAGCGCAGCCATTCACGGATGTGCTTCGTGTCCCGCCGAGCCGGGCCGGTGCCGTACTTCCGGCGGCCGGAGGCCGCCGTGTTGTGCGCCGTCACCTGGGTCGCGGCGGCGATGTACTTCTCCAGCGCCTTGCGCAATTCCTTCTCGTGCCCCTCGGAGAGATCGATCTCGTAGGACTTCCCGTCGAGGCCGAACTTCACGGTGCCGGCGCCCTCGGAGCCGTCGAGGTCGTCGTGAATCACCACGGTCGTGCGCTTGGCCATCGGGCGGCCCGCCTTTCTCCAGTACGGGTTATTCCGCCAGTCAGCAAAGCGTATTCCGCTGGTGAAATCAAATCCCGTCTCACCCGGCGCGCACCGTCCTACAAGATCCGCAACATGCGCGTATTGCCCAGAGTGTTGGGTTTGACCTGCTCCAAGTCCAGGAACTCGGCCACCCCGCCGTCGGCCGACAACGACAGTTCGGCTTCGATCTGCGGCGGGACCGGGACCCCGCTGATCTCGGAGAATCCGTGCGCGGCGAAGAAGTCCACTTCGAAGGTGAGGCAGAACAGCCGGCGCACGCCGATGCGCGCGGCGGTACGCACTAGTTTGTCAAGGATTCGCGCCCCGATGCCCATCCCGCGGCATTCCGGGTCCACGGCCAGGGTGCGCACTTCCGCGAGATCCAGCCAGAACACGTGCAGCGCTCCGCAGCCGACGATTCGGCCGTCGCCGTCGTGTTCGGCCACCCAGAACTCCTGGATGTCCTCGAATAGCGTGACGTCCGGCTTGTCCAGCAGGATGCCTTTGTAGCTGCCGAGAAGTTCCCGGATCGCGGTGACATCGTCCGTGCGGGCCCGGCGCACCGTGAAATCGGCCGGCGGGTGCGGTGTCGTCATCCGAAAAGATCGCTTCTCACGTCGGCGGGGTCGGCCCCGGCGGACGCCAGGACGTCGAGGCAGGCCTGGACCGTCGCGGTCGAGCCGACGGCCACGCCGCCCCACCCGGACAGTGTCCCGCCGCCGGCGAGCGCCTTGACGTACGCGTCCAGATGTTGAGGCAGCTCCTCGGCCGCGCCGACGTGCACCACGGTGGCGTTGCCGTGCGCCGCGGCCAGCTCGGCCAGGCGTTCGGCGAGGTAGTGGGGCCCGGCGGCGGCCTCGGCTGCCTCGCCCTCGCCTGCTCCGGCGGCCTTCGCCGTCTTGGCGGCCTTCTTGGCCGCACTTCCGGCCGTCTTCGCCTCAGCCGCCTTGGCCCCGGCCGCGGCGGCCTTCTTCGCCGCCGCCGCCTTCTTCGCCGTCTTCGGCGAGCGCAGCGACTCGCCGACGACCACGTGCACCGGCCGGTCGTCCCCGGTCCGCGCGGCCTCTTCCAGCAGCGCGACGATCGGCGCCAGGCCCGTGCCGTGGCCGACCGCGATCAGCCGCGAGGCCCCCGCCGGGAACGCCAGCTCGCCGGCCGGGGCGGCGACCCGGATCCGGTCGCCGACCTCGAGCTCGTCGTGCACGACGGTGCTCAGCCGGCCGCCCTCGGACCGCTGGACGTGGAACTCCAGGACTGTGTGCGCCGGGTCCCGCCCCTGGTCCCCCTCCTGGGCGGGCGCTGCGGCGAAGGAGAAGTCCCGCCAGACCCACGGCAGCCGGCCGAGCTCGATCGCGGCGTACTGCCCGGCCTGGTACGGATACGGCAAGGCGGTCCGGGCCCGCAGCCGGACCACGTCGTCGGCCATCCGGTCGACGCCGACAACCTCGGCCTCCCAGTAGGCCGGCGTCTGACCGTCGGCCTCGGCGGCGATGCCGAGCATCGCCGAGGCCACCATCGTCAGCTCGTCCACCCAGGCCACCGCGGCCTCATAGGTCCACGCCTGGCCTATGGTGCGCTCCAGAGCCGTCATCACCGACCCGGCGAAGGCGCGGTAGTGCGGCTCGCGTACGCCGTACTTGCGGTACTCCAGCGCCAGCCGGCGCAGCAGCGGCAGCAGGGCGCCGGGGCGGTCCAGGTCGGCGACGACCCGCGCCGCGGTCTCCAGGGTCCGCTCGTCGCGGCGCGCCGGATCGCCGACGAAATACTTCTGATAGCGCGGATTCGAGGTGAAGAAGTCCTCGTACAAGGCGGCCGTGAACACCTGCGGCCGGGCTTGGACAGCCGCGAAGCCCTGCCGAACCAGCTTCAGGGCTTGCGCGCGGTGGGCCATCAGATCGTCGTTGAGGGATTCGCCGTCCACAGCCAGTACATCCGTCACGCGCGCCACATTACAGGGGCGCTGTGTACCGCCTGACGGTCATCCGGCTTTTGAACCAAACCGCGGATCGTCACGTTCTGCCTCAAGTTCCCGCGCCCGCGCCTCGGCGCGCTTCTGCGGGTTCTGCGACACGATGATGAGCCGGACCACATAGACGAACACGATCGCCATGATGGCCGAAGGCACATAAAGACCCAGATTGTCCACCATCGTGTCGCTCCCCCTCCCGGGTTGGTTTTGTCGAACCCTGCGGAATGCCTGTCCCGGGGAATGCCTACAGCGGCTTCACGAACGGGAACAGGATCGTCTCCCGGATCAGCTTGCCGGTCAGCGCCATCAGGATCCGGTCGACGCCGGCCCCGATGCCGCCGGCCGGCGGCATGGCGTACTCCAGGGCGCGCAGGAAGTCCTCGTCCAGCTGCATGGCCTCCGGGTCGCCGCCGGCGGCCAGCAGCGACTGCTCGGTGAACCGGGCGCGCTGGTCGACCGGGTCGATCAGCTCGGAGTAGCCGGTGCCGATCTCCGCGCCCCAGCCGACCAGGTCCCAGCGCTCGGCCAGCCGCGGGTCGTCCCGGTGCGCGCGGGTCAGCGGCGAGACGTCCTTCGGGAAGTCCCGGTAGAACGTCGGCAGCACGGTCTTGTCCTCGACCAGGTGCTCGTACATCTCCAGCACCACCTGGCCGCGGGTCCAGTCCGGCGCGTAGGGGATGCCGGCGGCGTCGCAGAGCTTCTTCAGCGCGCCGATCTCGGTGTCGGCGGTGACCTCCTCGCCGAGCGCCGCGGAGATCGCCTCGTTGACGGTGGTGGACTTCCACTCGCCGCTGATGTCGAACTCCTCGACCTCGCCCTCGGCGTTCACCCGGCGCGCCACCTGGGCGCCGAAGATGGCCTCCGCGCCCTCCTGGATCACCTGCTGCGTCAGCGTCTGCATGACGTTGTAGTCGCCGTAGACCTCGTAGGCCTCCAGCATGGTGAACTCCGGGCTGTGCGTGGAGTCCGCGCCCTCGTTGCGGAAGTTGCGGTTGATCTCGAAGACCTTCTCCACGCCGCCGACCAGCAGCCGCTTGAGGTACAGCTCCGGCGCGATGCGCAGGTAGAGCTTCATGTCATAGGCGTTGATGTGAGTCTCGAACGGCCGGGCGTTGGCACCCCCGTGGATCGGCTGCAGCATCGGCGTCTCGACCTCGGTGTAGCCGCGGTCGGCCAGGCTGCCGCGCACCGAGCGCACCAGGTCCGAGCGCGTGAACAGCATGCGCCGCGCCTCGGGGTTCACGATCAGGTCGACGTAGCGCTGCCGCACCCGCGCCTCGGGGTCGGTCAGCCCCTTGTGCTTGTCCGGCAGCGGCCGCAGGCACTTGGCAGTGATGGCCCAGCTCTCCACCATGATGGAGAGCTCGCCGCGCCGGGAGGTGATGACCTCCCCGGTCACTCCGACCAGGTCGCCGAGGTCGACGTCGCCCTTCCACTCATCCAGCGACTCCGGGCCGAGCCGGTCCAGCGAGAACATGGCCTGGATCTCGAAGTCGCCCTCACGCAGCGTGGCGAAGCAAAGCTTGCCACCGGTCCGGGAGAGCACCACCCGCCCGGTGACCCCGACCCGCCGCCCGGTCGCGGTGTCCGGCTCCAGGTCGGTGTACTCCGCCCGCAGCTCCCCGATGGTGGCCGTGCGCGCATAGCCCACCGGGTACGGGTCCACACCACGCTCGCGCAGTTTGTCCAGCTTCTCCCGGCGGATGCGGATCTGCTCGGGGGCGTCGGACTCGGGCTGCGCCGGAGGCGGGGTGGTCTCGGTCATGGGTCCAAGGCTACTTGGCCCGGTTGCGGGGGCCGCAACCGAATGGCGGGGAGCAGGCGACGTCAGTCGCGCAGGGCCGGGTAGACCGGCAGGTCGGCGGTGTGCCAGTGCTCGGTGGCCGCCAGCAGCGCCCGGAAGGCCGCCGCGAAGGCCGGGAGCTCACCGGCCCGTTCGAGGGCGGCGGCTGTGGTGTCCCAGCGGTAGCGCAGGATCGTGCGGATGCTCGGAACCTCCGGCCGGGAGCGGTGCATCGGCTGATCCTCTTCCCGGACCCGTTCGAAGAGCAGCGCGGACATGAGCGCGACGTGGGCCACCGTCGCGAGCCGGATGCCGGGCCGCCACACCCGGTCGTCGGCGAGCTCGGGATACGCCGTGACGACCTCACCCCGGTAGGCCCGCTCGGCCTCCAGCGAGAACATCTTGGGCAGCCGGAACACGCACCAGCAGGTGGCGAACGGCATCCGGGTGTAGGCGGCGTCCAGGAAGACCGAGTGGAATCCGGCGTCCTCGAAGTCGATCGGCCGCAAGCCGCCGGGCGTCAGCAGATTGTTGTCCGGGCAGATGTCCCCGGGCGAGAAGACCCGGAACCGGTCCTGCTCCAGCGCGGTGACGACCTCGTCGATATCCGGCGCCTCGATCCCGAGGCCGTCCAGCAGCGCGGCGAACTTCGCCCCGTACTCCCGCAGCCACGGCTCGTCCGTCCGCGCCGGCAGCTCGTGCTCGCGCCCCACACTCGCCGCCGCCAGCCGGCCGTACACGGCCGCCCACTCCACAAGCGCCGCCCGCGCGGCGGCCTCGTCCCCGCCGAGCAGCACATCCGCGAGATTCCGATGACCGCCGAGGTCCTCCATGACGATCAGCCGCAGCCCGTCCTCAGCGGCCAGCAGCCGCGGCCCCAGATCCGTGAACCGCAGACCGCCCCGCTCAGCCAGGTACTCGCGCTCGTCCCCGTGCGCCTTGAGGATGACCGTGCCACGCTCGGCCGTCCGAACCCGCAACACCGTGCTCCGGTTACTGCCGCCGAGGTCGACAGGCTCACTCAGCTCGGTGCCGAGCAGGACCGAGGCCGTTTTGATGATGTCCGCTGTCTCCACGGAGGCCAGGCAATCACAGGGTGCGGTGGCGGCCGAACGGATTTCGGCCGCCCCGGCCGGACAGGCCCGGTCTCAGGACGGCTGCTCCAGCGGCAGCCCCGCCGCGGCAGCGGCCCTCGCGAGAGTCTTGTCGTAGGTGATGAAGCTGTCGAGCGCGTCCTCGAGCTCTCTCGCCGCCGCGAGGTGGATGGCGCCTGGCCATCATGTCGGGCAGACACCGCCCGAGCCGGGCTCCCGCCCCCTCAGTTCCCCGTGTTCCGCTCATACACCAGCCGCAGCCCGACCAGCGTCAGCCACGGCTCGTGCACGTCGATGACCTCGGACTCGTCCAGCACCAGGGCGGCGAGGCCGCCGGTGGCGACCACGGTCACGTCGTCCGGGTCCTCGGCCATCTCCTCGGCCATGCGGTGCACGACGCCGTCGACCTGGCCGGCGAAGCCGTAGAGGATTCCGGACTGCATGCACTCGACGGTGTTCTTGCCGATGATGCTGCGCGGCTTGGTCAGCTCGATCTTGCGTAGCTGGGCGCCGCGCATGCCCAGGGCCTCGACCGATATCTCGATGCCCGGGGCGATGGCGCCGCCCAGGAACTCGCCCTTGGCCGAGACGGCGTCGAAGGAGGTCGCGGTGCCGAAGTCGACGACGATCACCGGGCCCTCGTAGAGGTAGTGCGCGGCCAGCGCGTTCATGATGCGGTCGGCGCCGACCTCCTTGGGGTTGTCGACCAGGATCGGGACGCCGGTCTTCACGCCCGGCTCGACCAGGATGGTCGGCAGGTCGCCGTAGTGGCGGCGGCTCATGTCCCGCATCTCGTGCAGGACCGAGGGGACCGTGGAGCAGATCGACAGTCCGGTCAGGCCGCCGGCCTTGCCGGCCGTCGGGTGCTGGTCCAGCAGGCCCTGGGTCATCACCGCCAGCTCGTCGGAGGTGCGCCGGGGGTCGGTGGCCACGCGCCAGTGCTCGATGATCTCCTCGCCGTCGAACAGGCCGTAGACGGTCTGGGTGTTGCCGACGTCTATGGTCAGGAGCACGGGGCTACTTCCCTTCTTCGCGGAAGTCCGAGCCGATGTCCAGGATCGGCGCCGAGTGGGTCAGGGCGCCCACCGAGAGGTAGTCCACCCCGGTCTCGGCCACGGCGCGGGCCAGGTCCAGGGTCAGGCCGCCGGAAGCCTCCAGCCGGGTCCGGCCGTAGAGCTCGTTGCGGCCGGTGATCTGCACCGCGGCGCGCATCCGCTCCGGCGTGAAGTTGTCCAGCAGGATCAGCTCGGCGCCGGCCGCCAGCACGCCGGGCAGCTGCTCCAGGGAGTCGATCTCGACCTCGATCGGCAGCTCCGGGCGGGCCTTGCGCAGCGCCTCGAAGGCCTCGACGACGCCGCCGGCGGCCACCACGTGGTTGTCCTTGACCAGCCCGGCGTCGGACAGCGACATGCGGTGGTTCACGCCGCCGCCGCAGCGGACCGCGTACTTCTCCAGCGCGCGCAGGCCCGGGGTGGTCTTGCGGGTGTCGCGGATCTTGGCGCCGGTGCCCTCGACGGCGTCCACCCACAGCCGGGTCTGGGTCGCCACCCCGGACAGGTGACACAGCAGGTTCAGCGCGGTGCGCTCGCCGGTGAGCAGGTCGCGGGTGCCGCCGGTGACGGTGAGCAGCACCGAGCCGGGCTCTACGCGGTCGCCGTCCTTGGCCACGCGGGTGATCTTCGCCGTGCCCTGCGAGATCAGGTCGAACAC
>JABFWL010000593.1 GCA_013362315.1 Catenulispora sp.
GGCCCCGGCGTCCCGGCCCGGGCTCCGGCCGGCGCCACGACGGTGGCGGCGAGCAGGCCGGCGGCGAGGACACCGCACCGTGCGACGAGGGCATCTGTGCTCATGCAAGCACTCCTGGGATGATCGTGGGGGGTGATCGAGAAGGTGGTCAGGGGCGGAGCCTACCGCCCTTGTCAGGCTTCTGACAGAGCCGTCGGATCAAGGTTCTGTTAAGAGATCACGGATGCGCGGCAACGATCAGTCGGCGGCCGGGGCTCTTCAGCGGCATGGTCGCCCTCACCGCATTCCTGACGCTGCTGTCCCTGCTCCGGGTCCGGGGCACCGGCGCCATCGACACCGTGTGGGCCGAGGACGGCTCGAGGTTCTTCCAGCAGAGCCTGCACGCCGGTGCGCTCAAGCTCCTGATCACGCCCTACAACGGCTATCTGCACCTGGCGCCGCGGCTCGCCGTCGACGTCGCGCGGCTGTTTCCGCTCCCGTACTTCGCCGCGGTCATAGCGGTGACCGGGGCGCTCATATCCAGCGGGCTGGCGGTCTTCGTCTACCGCGCCAGCGCCGGGCACCTGCGGTCCCGGCTCCTGCAGGCGGCGGTCGCCGCGCCGCTGGCGTTGACCTGGGTGGCGCAGTCCGAGGTCGGCAACAACGTGGCCGACGCACAGTGGTTCCTCGTCTACGCCTCGTTCTGGGCCGCGCTATATCAGGGCCCAGACAAGCGGTATCGCGCGGTCGCGGTAAGTGTGATCTTCTTCGCGGTCGCCAGCGACCCGTTCGCCGCCGTCTTCATCCCGTTGCTGCGCCGCAAGCGCGCCCAGGCCGTCGGCATGGCCGCCGGGCTGCTCTACCAGGGCATCGGCATCGTGTTCATGGGCGCCTTGTCCTCGCGCGCGGCCGAGCGGGAGTACGACCTCCCGCGCTCGGCGAGCGCCTACCTGGTGCACGTCGTGGGCCACGTGCTGTGGCCGGCGACCGGGCTGTGGCTGGTCGGCGCCGTCTTCTGCGCCGGACTGGTCGCGTGGACCTGGCGCGGGCTTGCGCGCTCCCGGGCCCGGATCACGATCGCCGCCTTCGGATACAGCATCCTGATCTACTTCGGCCTGACCATCGAGGGCGGCTTCGTCGCCGAGCGCTACGCCTATCCCGCCGCGGCGCTGCTGCTGGCCGGGATCGCCGCGGCCGCCGCCGAGTCCGGCCAGGGCCACCGGCTGCTCGCCGGGGCCGTCGCCGTCAGCGTGTGCTGGGGGTGGTTCGGCGGCGGCCCCGACGCCCGACTGCGCGCGCACAGTCCGTCCTGGCGCGCGCAGGTGCGGCTGGCCGCGGCTCGGTGCGCGAGCTCCGGCTCTCACAGGGACGCGGCCGCCGCCACCACCGAAACCGAGGCGGCCACCGCCGACGTCGCCATCGCACCGACCGGGTGGAAGGTGCACATCCCGTGCTCATTGCTGCTGCGCGATG
Organism: Catenulispora sp.; assembly: GCA_013362315.1. Classification (GTDB taxonomy): domain Bacteria; phylum Actinomycetota; class Actinomycetes; order Streptomycetales; family Catenulisporaceae; genus Catenulispora. Next base: position 1,453 of record JABFWL010000593.1, read on the forward strand.
TCTCGGGGTCCTGACGTGCGGCCCCCGGATGACCTACGGCCGCTTCGCCGGCGAAGCGGTCAGGGCCGGGTCCCGCTGGATGTGCGCGCCCAGGATGTCGTCGATCTGCTTGAGCACGTCGGCCGGCAGCTTCACGCCGGCGGCCTTCACGTTCTCCGCCACCTGCTCCGGCCGGGACGCGCCGATGATCGCCGCGGAGACGTTCGGGTTCTGCAGGACCCACGCCACCGCCAGCTGGGCCATGCTCAGGTCCACCGACTCCGCCACCGGCTTCAGCCGCTGCACGGCCGTCAGCAGCTCGGTGTCGCCGACGTAGTCGCGGATGAAGTTCGCGCCGGAGTTCTCGTCGGTGGCGCGGCTGCCCTCCGGCAGCGGCGCGCCGGGCAGGTACTTGCCGGTCAGGATGCCCTGCGCGATCGGCGACCAGACGATCTGGCCCAGGCCCAGCTCCTCGGAGGCCGGGACCACCTCGGCCTCGATCACCCGCCACAGCATCGAGTACTGCGGCTGGTTGGACACCAGCGGGATCCGCAGCTCGTCGGCCAGCGCCTTGGCCGCGCGGATCTCCGAGGCCTTCCACTCCGAGACGCCGATGTAGAGCGCCTTGCCGGCCCGCACGATGTCGGCGAACGCCGTCATCGTCTCCTCCAGCGGCGTCGCGTAGTCGTAGCGGTGCGCCTGGTAGAGGTCCACGTAGTCGGTCTGCAGCCGCTTCAGCGACCCGTTGATCGACTCCATGATGTGCTTCCGGGACAAGCCGCGGTCGTTGCGCCCCGGCCCGGTCGGCCAGAACACCTTGGTGAAGATCTCCAGGCCCTCGCGCCGCTCCCCGGCCAGCGCCCGGCCCATCACGGCCTCAGCGCGGGTCCCGGCGTACGCGTCGGCGGTGTCGAACGTGGTGATCCCGGCCTCGAGCGCGGCGCGCACGCAGGCCAGCGCCGCGTCCTCCTCCACCTGGGAGCCGTGGGTGATCCAGTTGCCGTAGGCGATCTCGCTGATGAGCAGGCCGGAGCGGCCGAGATGACGGAATTCCATGCGCCCACCCTAACGACCCAAAGCGACGTCGTGATCGGCGCCGACGGCCGTCAGCCGCCCGGAGCCCGGCGAGAGATCAGAACTTCTCGCCGCGCTTGATCCGCGGCTTCGGCAGCCGCCACTTGCGGAACTGCATCGAACGCATGAGCGCATACCACCCGATGCGGCCCAGGTCCTCGTTCGGGAAGCGGCGGCGCGCCTCCTTCTTCAACCCGCGCACCAGCACCACCGAGTCGATCACGATCGCCACCAGCATCACCAGCCACAGCACCACCGACAGCAGCGCGATGGACGGCACCGAGGCCACCACGAACAGCAGCACCGCGAAGATGATGAAGAACTCCGCGGCCCGGAAGCGGGAGTCGACGTAGTCCCGGGCGAACGCCTTGACCGGCCCGCCGTGCTGACGCTCGGTCGCGGCCTCGAAGTCGCGCTGGCGAGCCTCGCGCTTGGCCAGCTTGGGGTTGGCGTTCACCCCGCTCAGCCGCTGCCTGCGGGCGAGTTCTGCCTCGCGGCGGGTGGGGGTGGGACGGCCCTTGGGGTTGCGCGCGGCGTCGTCGGCGGGGTTCTGCTCCCGCTCCTGCGCGGCGTCCTCGGCCTCGACGGTGGATTTCTGCTTCCGGAACACGGGAAGACTCTAAGGCCAGGGGGGCGTCGTGACGAAGCCATGGGCCGGATGGGAGCCCGGTAGATGCCGGGAGCGGGTCCCGCGCCGTATGGTAAGTCCTGACCAGGACACCATCGTTGGACGACATTCAGGGCGATCCGCAACACGGGTCGCGTCGGACACATGAGGACGTGAAGGGGGCGCGGCAGAGCCCATGAGTGGCGTCATGAAGCGCATGAAATTGATCTTCCAGGCCAAGGCCAACAAGGCGCTGGACAAGTACGAGGACCCGCGCGAGACGCTCGACCTGTCGTACCAGAAGCAGCTTGAGCTGCTGCAGAAGGTGCGGCGCGGCGTCGCCGACGTGGCCACCTCGCGCAAGCGCCTGGAACTGCAGATGAAGGGTCTGCAGGACCAGGCCGACAAGCACGAGACCCAGGCCCGCCGGGCCCTGGAGGTCGGCCGCGAGGACCTGGCCCGCGAGGCCCTGTCCCGGCGCGGCGGCATCCAGCAGCAGATCACCGACCTGCAGACCCAGTACACGGCGCTGCAGGCGGAGGAGGAGAAGCTCACCCGGGCCTCGCAGTCGCTGCAGGCCAAGGTCGACGCCTTCCGCACCAAGAAGGAGACCATCAAGGCCACCTACACCGCGGCCGAGGCCACCACCCGGATCGGCGAGGCCTTCTCCGGCATCTCCGAGGAGATGTCCGACGTCGGCATGGCGATCCAGCGGGCCGAGGACAAGACGCTGCAGCTGCAGGCCCGCGGCTCGGCCATCGACGAGCTGCTGGCCTCCGGCGCGCTCAACGACCCGACCGGGATGGCCAAGGACGACATCACCGCCGAGCTGGAGCG
>JABFWL010000697.1 GCA_013362315.1 Catenulispora sp.
GTCGGCCAGCTGGGAGGGGTCGGTGATCTGCTGCACCATGTCGACGACCTGGAAGGCCTCGCGGTGCTGCAGGATCTCGATGGCCAGCTCCTTGTACTGCTTGGCCAGCTCGCGGGTGTGGGAGGTGATCGCCGGCTCCTCCAGCACGATCGCCTCGACCCACAGCGCGGCGCCCGGCCCGGTGGTCCCGACGCCGATGGTGGCGCGGTGCGTACCGCGCACCACGGCGACCATGCGCCCGGACCCGGCCATCCGCCCGGTCTGCTCGATGATGCCCACGACACCGGACTTGGCATACGTACCGTCCAGCCGCGGTACCAGCAGCACCTGTGCCTTGCCCCCGCGCGTGGGGCCGTTCGCGGCGGCGTCCACGGCCGCCCGCGTCTCGGTGTCCGACAAATCCAGCGGCACGACCATGCCCGGCAGAACGACCGCGTCGTCCAACGGGATGACCGGGAAGGCCTTGGTCGCGCCGGTCATGTTCTCACTCATCTGCTGTGGCTCCCTACGAGAGGTAAGTTGAGTCTGACTCACTCAATGTCTGTGAGCCGACCGGTGTTCCCCGTGGGGCGTTCGCTGTGAGCGATCGCACATGGTGCTGGTGGGACTGGTGGGATTTACGCAGGTCGGGCGGTAGGATACGGGGATCTTGCGCGGGTCAGACTGACCTTGCATCGAGGGCTGAAGGGCACGCCCGGCGTTGAACCGGGCCACCGATGTGCCACCTCTTACATCTGGGCTCCCAGGGTTTCCGAGCCATCCTCAGCACGTTTGCCAAGATCCTGCATCGGTGAAGCCGCCGACCCGATGATCGACTTCTGCGAACCCGGCGCCATGCCGCTGTCGATCTTGAATCGATCACGGTGACCTTGCAGACGGCGCCAGCCAAAACGACGGCGCGGCGGAAGCGCGCTGCCTGATGCTGCGTAGGCTGCGAGGGATCTTGCGCGGGTCGACTCGGCCCGTGCTCGGCCTGTGTTCGGAACGGGGGGCGGACAGCATGGCTTCGCAGCGTTGGCGCCTACAGGGCTCAGCCTCAGGCGAGCACGCGTACTTCTACTCCGGCGAGGAGGCTCGGCTGCTGCTGGGCAACCGGCTGGGTCACGGAAGTCAGGAGACTTGGTTCGAGGACGACCAGGGCCGGCTGCTGGGTGTCATCACCAATGGCGAGCGCGCGATGGTGGTGTTGCTTGATGGCGCGGGAGAGGCCGGCGAGCACCTGGTGGACCCGGGTGGGCAGGGTCGTTCTGATGGATTCTTGCTGGCGAACGGGCAGGTCGATGCGTACGACGATCGGGACACTGTGGTGTTCGGCGTCGCCGGCCGGGCCGTGGCGCAGCTGATCGATCATGGCGGCTGGCCGGATGATGTGGTTGTGGGCGGTGGCTGCTAGAAGTGGCTTTTGATGTGGTTTTTTGAGAGTGCAGGGTTCTGACGTTGCGCAGGTCAGGGTGGGTGGCTGGGCCGTTCGGGTGACGGCGTGACAACGCCACGCCGAGGTTTTTACGTGCTCCATATAGCAGCCACCGTGGAGGGCACGAGGGAACCGGCAGCAGGGAATCGGCAACCGGCGAGGGGGTATCGACGACCCGCGGCCCGCGACCGGGAAGCGGCGACCGGCGGCCGACCAGCGATCAGCGAAGCGACGACCGGCGACTGGCGGCCGAGAACCGGCGACCGGCGACTGGCGGCTGGCGACCGGGGCGCCGTCTCGAGCGCGCCAGAGGCCTTAGTCGCCGTCGCGATCAAGCGCGGTACTGGTCGTGGCGGGCGTAAAGCTCGTCCCATTCGGCGGGGGTGAGGTGGCGGCCTTCGGCGCGGATGGCCGCGAGTTCCTCGAAGTAGGGCTCGCGGGGGGCGCCGGGGGCGAAGAGGACCAGCATGGAGGCGGCGTTGCCGGAGGTGTTGGCGAAGCTGTGGATGCCGCCTGGGGGGACGAACAGGTAGTCGCCGGGGGCGGCCTCGCGCCAGGTGTCGCCGTCGTAGAGGGCGACGGTGCCGTTGAGGATGTAGAAGGCCTCGGAGAAGGTGCGGTGGTAGTGGCCCGTGTTGGGGGGCGCGGGCTCGGGGTCGGTGGGCAGGAGGTCCCAGCGGTAGAGGCCGTACAGGCCGTCGGAGGTGGCTCCGGTTGAGAGGAGGCTGACCTGGGAGCGGTCGCCGATGCGCAGCTCGGGGTCGGTGTCGGCAGAGCGGAAGGCGGCGGTGGTCTCGCCCTGGTCGGCGAAGTAGCGCGGTGGCGGGTAGGACATGGGTTACCCCCAGGAATCAATCGTCTAGTACGGCGGCCGCGGATCGGGATCTTCAGGTGGTACGGGCGGCTCGCCACCATCGCTAGACACGGGCGCGGTGTCGCCGTCCGTCGCCAGATTAACCAGGCCGAGCTGTCGGCTCGGGGCTCGGGCCCACAGCGTGCCGCACCACGCCGTTCGCAGCACTCACTCCGCATCTACCTCTGCTCACGCCACCGCCTCTGGAGTCTTTGCGCATTCATTTCAGCTAACGCTACGATCGCAGAGCAGGTAACGATGCCATCGGGGTGGGGGCTACAGATGACTGATTCAGCGAGTGCCGCCAGCAACGTGACCGACGACCTGGCGCCGTGGTGGGCCTGGGGCTATGTGCTGGCGATGCCCTTCGCGTTGCTCACGCTGGTGACGCCGTGGTTCAGCGCCGTGATGCCGTCGATGCCGGACGTCATCGGCTCGGATCAGCAGCTTGACTACCGTGCCTGGTCCAACTTCCCTATCGGGCTCTTCGGCCCCTTCTGGCTGGTCATGCTCGGCGGCCAGTGGTACAGCGCGAGACGCCACTGGCGTCGGCCTCCGGGACCGAGCGACTGGCGGCCTTGGGCGCGCGGCTCCGCCAGGCAGCGCTCCGCGGCGGAGCTGAACTACCCCTACGCCACCGGGGCGTGGTACTCGATCGGCATGGCCGCTGCCTCGCTGACCATACTCGGGATCGGTCGGGCGCTGTTCCGGCCCAGGTACGAGACCATGCCCCTGATCTTCAACGACCACCCCACCCTCGCGCAGTCCTACCCGTCCGGCAAGATGCTCGTCCACGCCGGCAGCGGCTGCTGGTTCTTTCTGATCGCGGTGGGATTGTTCGTGGTGACCAGCGGCGTGGGGCTGCTGCTGTCGGCGCGGAAGCCGTCGTGGGAGCCGACGCTGCGCGAGGAGCAGCTTTAGAGCGCGTGCTGACGACCGCTCGCGAGCAAAGCGGTCGGCACGACGGGGCACGTCAGCCGGTTCGGGCTGGGCTTGGGCGGACACGCGGTCCGGATCCTGAGACGCACATTCGGCGATATTGACGTTCTCTGAGAATCGCTGTCATTCTCTGAACATGGGACGCGCCGCTTTTCTGGTGGCTCGCCGTCATGTCGATCTCAGGCGGACCGCGAGCGCCATCTGTCCTGCGTGCGCCTCGTGTGACGACGGCCGCGAGCTGCACTTCAGCTGTCGGTGACAGCTAGAGGTTCTGCCTCCGAAATATTCGGAGACCTTTTCAGTCCGCACGCGAAGAATCTCATTTCGGAAGAGCTCCCATGTTGCATCTCATCGCGTCGCTGCACGCCTCGGATAATCATTCGGCGGATGTGTTCGCTGATCTGGCCCAGACCGCTGAGCGGGGGCGGTTGGACGCGGTGTTCCTGGACGACCGGCTCGCGCTGCCGGAGCCGGGCGGTGCTGAGGGTGCGCACGTCGGCGCGGTGGACGGAGCCGGGTTGGAGCCGCTGACGCTGCTGTCGGCGATCGCCACGGTCACCGCGCACCTGGGGCTGATCGCCAGTGTGTCCACGACCTTCTCCGAGCCGTATCCGCTGGCTCGGTCGCTGGCGTCGCTGGATCACATCTCGCACGGCCGTGCCGGCTGGAGCATCGGCACCGGCGGCGGGTTGGAGGAGGCGGTCAACTTCAACATGGACGAGCCTGTTGATGCCGCAGTGCGGTATGAGCGGGCGGCGGAGTTGCTGGACGTGGTCACGCAGTTGTGGGACAGCTGGGCCGACGATGCGGCGGGGCGGCGTTCCCGGGTGCGGGAGATCGAGCACACCGGTCTGTTCTTCAAGGTGCGGGGGCCGTTGAACGTGCGGCGTACCCCGCAGGGCTGGCCGCTGCTGGTGCATCAGGCCTCGTCCAGCGGTGACGACATGGAGTTCGCGGCCCGCTATGCCGAGGTGGTGTTCAGTACGCAGCGGGACGTCGTCTCGGCGGCGGCGTTCGCCCGGGAGGTGAAGACCCGCGCGGCCGCGTATGGCCGGGAGCCCTATCTGCCGCTGATTCTGCCGGAGGTCACCGCATTGGTCGCGTCGGAGGGCGGGCCGGTGGTGCACCGGGCGCGGCGGATCGCCGATGTGATGCAGCAGTGGGCTGAGATGGGCGCCGCCGACGGTTTCACGGTGCGGCCCGCGGGCCTGCCGGGCGGCTTCCGCGCGTTCGTCGATCAGGTGGTGCCGGAGTTGCAGCGCCGCGGACTGTTCCGGACGTCGTACGACGGCGGCACGCTGCGCGACCGCTTCGGTCTGCCACGCCCCGAGGACCATTTCCCGCTGTTCGAAACGCAGCCGCTTGCGCAGCCCGTCGTGTGGCCGGCGCTCGCGCCGGTGTAGCAAGCCGCCGTCGCCAAGCGGCCCATGAGCTCCGCGTCCCGTTCCTGCCGGCCGGGCGCGGACATACCGGGGCGGCCGAGTTGTGGGAGGGTCGGCCGCCCCGGTGACCCCGGCGGCGCTTCCCCGGAGTCGCATCGGTGATCTCGACGGTAATTCCCGCCGGTTGCACAACGGCGCGCGTAGGCTCGAATCATGGCATTCGAGGATCTGTTCGCCGAGGTGATGACGACCTCGGAGCGCTTCGGCCACCGCCAGCACGTCCACCTGACCTGGCTCGCCGTCCGCTCGGTGGGCACCGAAGCGGCGATTCCGCTGGTCAGCACCGGCATTCAGGACACCGCGCGGTATGCCGGCGCACCGCAGAAGTACCACGTGACGATGAGCCGGGCGTGGGTGGTGCTGGTCGGCCACCACGTCGACGCCGATCCCGTCGACGACTTCGACCGGTTCGCCGAGGGCAATCCGGAGCTGCTGGACAAGCGGTTGCTGACCCGGTTCTACACCTCGACGACACTGGCGTCCGACGCGGCCCGCGCCGGTTGGGTCGATCCGGATCGCGAGCCGTTTCCCTGGACGGTCGGCTCCACCAGGCCGTAGCTCACCGCGCACGCTGCCGCCTGCAGCCGGGAGTTCACACCGAGCTTGTTCAGGACCGACTGAGTGTGCGTGCGGACCGTCGTCACCGAGATGCCCATCGCGGCCGCCATGCCGCCGGTGGACACACCGCGCACCAACTGCGTAAGGACTTCCCGTTCGCGCGGGGTTAAAGCGCTGGTCAGAACCTGTGCTCCCGGTTTGAGCTCCGGTGGCCTGCCAGCGACCGCGTGCCGGACCAGGACCGGGTCGTAGTAGCCGCTGCCGGTGTGCAGCCGGTCTATCGCGGTGATGATCTCCTCCAGGCTGCGGCGTTTGGAGATCAGGCCGTCGACGCCGGCGGTGATCAGCGCGTGCAGCGGCCGGGCCGCCTCTTCGCTGGTAAGAGCCAGGGTCCTGGCGCTGTGCAGGTTGGCGGCGTCGGCCAGTCGGTTCAGGTCTCCGGCAGGCGGCCCGAAGTCGGCCACACAGATGTCGGCTTCGACCGGCGCGGAGTCGGGCAGCGTGCGCGGGTCGAAGCACAGGCCGACCACGTCATGGCCGCGCTGTGCCAGCACCGCGGCGAAGGCCTCCGCGAACAGCCGGTAGGCGTCGCAAAGCAGCACTCTCACTTCGAGGACAACGACACCCCGTGCCCGGAAGTCACTCCATCAGACAAGATCACACGAGAATCGGCGCACATCACCGCAACGGATCGATCAAGCCGGCGGCGCGGGCTATCGCGGCAGCCTCCAGCATGCTGTGCGCGCCGAGCTTGGCCAGGATGCGACCGATATGGGTCTTGACGGTGTTCTCAGAGATCTGCAACCGGCTGGCTATGCCGCGCCGGTCCATGCCCCGGACCAAGCAGGCCAAGACGGTTCGTTCGCGATCGCCGAGAGCGGCGATACGCGGATCGGCGTCCGTCCCTGGCTCCCCCGGCCGAGCTGACGCCTGATCCCCGTCGATCGTGCTTCGCAGCGCCCCGGCCACCAGTTCCGGCGGCATGTGGAACTCGCCGCACTGGACAGCATGCACGGCCGCCAGCAGCTCCGCACCCGAGGCGATGTGCGGCACCCAGCCGTGCACGCCGTCGCGCAGCGCCTCGACGGCGTCCTCGGCCGCGGAGGCCGGCCCCAGCATCAGAACCCTGACATCGCCGGTCCGGGCCAGTGCCGCGACCAGCCGCCCCGGATAGCCGCGCGCCACTGCCACGTCCAACACCACCAACGCCGGCTGGTGCACCGCCACCGCGTCCAGCAGTTCCTCCGCGGCTCCCGCCACCGCGGCGACGGCCAGCCCGTCGCGCGCCAGGTAGGCCGCCAGCGACTCCCCCACCGCGCGCAGAGCGTCGCAGACCACGATCGTCCCGTCCGCCATGTCCCGCCCCCTTTGGTGCAGTCTCAGGTCGTCCGATGTCCGCCAGTACTCCGATTGCAGGAGCCGGAAATGACGGCGCCTGCAGGATCCCCTTTCTCCGTTGCTTGAAGAGACTACGGGTGAGCGGGCCGTCACCTGATGCGTTCGTGCCCAGTTTCATGCTTCCCCGTATCCGTGCACGAGATGAGGAGTACACCCCGTATGAGGGCACTTCGACGAGGCCTGGTCTCCCGGGGTTTGGGGGTCGCCGCCGCGGGCATGGCGCTGTGCCTGGGCGGCACGACCGCCGCGCAGGCCGCTCCGGCGGCGGTGGCCGGCGGGGCGTTCGGCGTCTCCGCCGACGTCACGCTGCTGGGCGGTCTGCGTCTGCAGGTGGCCCAAGCGCCGACGGTGACGCTGCCGTCGCCCGGGGGCAGCGCGTCCCCGATCACCGGCCACGCTGTTGCCCTGTCCGTCGGGACGCCGGCGTCGCTGGGTGTGCTGGACGTCAGCACCGTCGGCACGCCGGCCGGCGGCAGCGTGCACAGCACCGCCGACGTGCAGAACCTGGCGGTGCCGACGCTGATCACCGGCGACAACGCGGTGCGTTCGCAGTGCACGGCCGACGGCTCCGGCGCGTCCGGTAGCAGCACCCTGGCGAACCTGGTGATCGCCGGACAGACGGTCGCCGCGAACGCGGCGCCGAACACGCACATCACCGTCGCCGGAGTCGCGGACGTCGTCGTGAACGAGCAGACGCAGACCGGGACCTCGGAGTCCCCCGGCATCACGGTCACCGCTGTGCATATCAAGCTGCTGCCGGGCTTGGCCGGTTTGGGCAGCGGCGACATCTATGTCGCGCAGTCCCGCTGTGCGCTGACCGGCGGGACGGCGATGCCGGTCGGCGCGGTCGGCGGCATCGTCCTGACCGGGGTGCTCGGGGTGCTGTTCACCGGATACCAGGTGCGCAAGCGCCGCTCCGGCAGGACGGCGGCGGCCGGGGCCGGCGGCGCGGGCGGTGAAGGGACCGGCGCGTGAGGGTGCTCGCCGTCGGCGCGCACCCGGACGACGTGGAGCTCGGGTGCGGTGCGGCGCTGCTGGCACACCGCGCCCGCGGCGACCGGGTGGGGCTGCTCGTGCTCACCGGCGGGGAACGCGGGCCGCAGGGCCAGTCCTCGCGGATATCGGAGCAGGAGATCGCCGCGTCCATCCTCGGGGCCGACCTGGTCTGGGGCGGGTTCGAGGACGGCGCGGTCCCCGAGGGCCGGGCGGCCGTGGCGGTGGTGGAGCAGGCGATCCGGGCTGTCGGCGCGGACGTCGTCTACACCCACAGCCCGCGCGACAGCCACCAGGACCACCGTTCGGCCGCGGCGGCGACGCTCGCGGCCGGGCGCCACGTCCGCAGGATCCTGATGTATGAGACGCCGTCCTCGATCGGGTTCGCGCCGACGGTGTTCGTGGACGCCGCCGGGCACCTGCCCGGGAAGCTGAAGGCGCTGCGGGCGCACGTGTCGCAGGTGTCGAAGAACGACTTGGTGGATCTGGAGGCGGTCGAGGCACAAGCGCGGTTCCGGGGTTTCCAGGCGCGGTTGCTGCACGCTGAGGGGTTCGAGACCGAGCGGTTCGCGTGGGATCTCGGAGGGGTCCACGAGGACGGCGAGGTGTTCGAAACGGGGGCCGGAGCGGTTTCCGGATACGCCGACGCACATCCGGCAAGCCGGTGAGACGCGCCGGCCACCGCCGTGCCTCGGCCTTCCGGCTGCTGGCTGCCCGGCTGCGGGCCGTCCGGCTGCCCACCGGCTGGCCGAGGCACGCGCTGCTGCTCGGGGGCGTTCTGACGGCGTGGGCGGTCCTGGGCACGGCGGTGCTGACGGCGATCGTCGTGTATGTGCTCGACGTCGTGTTCCTGTGCTTCTTCCTGCGGCACACCGCGTTCGCGGTCTCAGCCCTGCGGCACGCGACGCCCGAGCAGATCGCTGCCGAGAAGGCAGACACCCTCGCGATCGTCGGTGCGATGGGCTACCGGCCGGCGGTGTCGGTGCTGGTGTCGTGCAAGAACGAGCGCTTGGTCGCCGACCGGCTCGTGACCGGGTTGCTGGCCCTGGACTATCCGCCGGAGCTGCTGCAGATCGTGATCGTCGACGACGGCTCCGACGACGGCACGGGGGCGATCCTCGACGCCCGCGCCGCCGCCGAGCCGCGGCTGCTGGCGCTGCACCGTCCCGCCGGATCGGGCCCGCCCGGCAAATCCGCGGCCCTGAACCACGCTTTGCCCCGGCTGACCGGTGAGATCGTCGTAGTCTTCGACGCCGACCACCGGCCGCACCGCGACAGCGTGGCGCTGCTGGTACGGCACTTCGAGGACCCGGGTGTCGGCGCCGTGCAGGGCCGCTGCCGAATCCGCAACGCTGCCGACGCGCCGCTGACCCGGCTGATCACCGTCGATTACCTGGCGGGCTACCTGGTCAACGAGTTCGGGCGCCAGTCGGTGTTCGGACTGCCGGCCTACGGCGGTGCGAACTGCGCGATTCGGCTGTCCGCGCTGCGGGATCTCGGCGGCTGGAACGTGCACAGCGTCACCGAGGACACTGATGTCACCCTGCGGCTGCTGCTGTCCGGGCTGCACGTGCGCTACGAACCAGCTGCCGTGGACGACGAGGAGGGCGTCACCACGATCCGCCGGTACTGGAAGCAGCGGTACCGGTGGGCTCGCGGGCACCAGCAGGTGTGCCGGGACTACCTGCGGCATGTGATCCGGGCGCCGCACCTGTCAGTGCTCGAACGTATCGAGACGGTGATGTTCCTGCTGGTCTACCACGTGCCGGTGGCGTCGCTGCTCGCGTTGGCTTTGCTGGGGCTGTCCATGGCCGGCGCGGCCCCGGCGGCGTCGGTGCCCGGTGGCTTCGTCTTGTGGACGCTGCTGTTTCTGGGGCCGCTGTTGGAGATCGGCGGCGGGATGCTCCTGGCCCGCGTCCGGCGCTCGGACGTGCTGGCGCTGGTGTGGTTCCTGCCGATGTTCCTGGTCTCGGCGGTGCTGTGCGCGAAGGCGTGGATCGACGGGCTGTCAGGGTCCTCCTACACGTGGGTGCGCACCGACCGGGCGGCGGCGCCCACGGGGCGGGTGGGCTCGTGAGGCCGGAACCGTGGCGGGTGTTCGTCCGCATCGGCGTGCTGCTGGCCGGGACGGTCTTCGGCTTCGTGCTGTTACAGGACCGCATGCGGGCCTTGGAGACGGCTACGACGGTGGACGTGCTCCACCTGCTCGGAGCCGGCTCGGTTTCCCGCGGGTATCAGGCTTCGATCGTCATCGGCACCGGTTCGCACGGCACGTTCGCGGCGGTGCTGACGGCACCATGTTCGTCGCTGGCCTCGCTGCTCGCCCTGGCCGGGCTCGCGGTGCTGCGCCCGACGGCCGCAAGGGGGCGGCTGGCCCTGGCGGTCGCGGCGGCGCTGGCGCTGGTGTTCCTCGGGAACATCGTCCGGATCACGGCGTCCGTCGGGGTCGGGCTGCTGGTCGGGCCGTCGGCGCTGGTGCTGTTCCACGACTGGGTCGGTTCGTTGTTCGCGTTCGCGTACACCTTGGGAGGGTTCTTACTCATGCTGTGGTTCCTGCTGCCCCGCGACGGGGTCGCTCTGGAGGAGTTGTGTGTGCCAGGAGGTGCGTTGTGAGCGCCGAACCGGTGCTGCTCGCGGTCGGCGGACCGCTGATCGTGGCGGCCGTCGTCCGCAACGCCTTGAGCCGTGCGGCGGTGCGGCGGCAGCTGCGGACCGCGCTGAGTACCGCTGATCCGGCGGCACGGGTGGCGGCTGTGCAGACCGCTGGGGAGAACGGGGTGGGACGTAACGCGCGGATGCTGCTCGCGGCGGCCGAGGCCGAGGAGGACATCTGGGTACGGCAGGCGCTCGCCCAGACGGTCATAAGGCACCGGTGGGAGCCGGCCGCCACCGAGGCGCTGGTTCGGCTGCGGATCTGGGCGAAGCAGGAATTGCTGTGGGGGCAGTTGGAGGCGCCGACGGTTGTCGAGACCGGTTCTGGCTCCGTTTCTGGCTCCGGTTCTGGGTCCGTTTCTAGGTCCGTTTCTAGGTCCGTTTCTGGGTCCGTTTCTGGCTCCGGTGCTGGTTCTGGCTCCGGTGCTGGCGGGGCTGCTCTCCATCCTGACGACGAAGGCGCCGTACCGACCGCGTTCTCGGCGACCGGCTGGTGGGAGGAGTGACATGGCGGACTCGGTCCTTGTGACGGGGGTAGGCGGGGCGGCGGGGATCTCGGTACTGAACGCGCTGCTGAGGGCGGGTGTGCGCACGGTCGCGGCGGACTGCGACGCGACGGCAGCCGGCCTGCCGCTGGGTCAAGCCTGCGGAGTGGTCCCGCCCGCGCACGATCCGGCGTTCGTGGATGCGGTCCGCGACCTCGCGGTGTCTCAGGGAGCCGACGCCGTCGTGCCGACCGTCGCCGAGGAACTGATCGCGCTCGGCGCCCGCGCCGAGGACCTGGCGGCGGGCGGCGTGGCGGTGTGGGTGCCTTCCCGGCGGGCCGTCGAGCGCTGCTCGGACAAGGCCCTGTTCGCCTCCACTCTCGACGCCGCCGGGGTGGCGACGCCCGCGACCGGCCGAGCGGCGGCTGACGTACCGGGGCCCTGGATCGTCAAGCCGCGGTCTGGGCGCGGTTCGCGGGACGTGTATCCGTGCGACTCGGCCGACGAGGTGGCGTGGGCGCTGCGGCGGGTCGCCGAACCGATTGTGCAGACGCGGCTGTCGGGGCGGGAGTTCACGGTGGACGCGCTGGTCGACCGGGACGGCCGCTTCGCCGGCGGCGTCCCGCGCTGGCGGCTGGAGACCCGTGGCGGCATCTCGACGAAAGGCGAGACGTTCGCCGACGACCGGGTGCTGGTCGGGGCGGCCGCGGTACTCGCGGCGGTGGAGCTGCGCGGCGTGGCCTGCGTCCAGGGATTCGTGACCGATGATGACGAAGTGGTCTTCGTCGAGTGCAATCCGCGCTTCTCCGGCGGGCTGCCGCTGTCCCTCGCGGCGGGCGCCGACCTGGTCGGCGAGTATCTGCGGGGCGTGCGCGGCCTGCCGGTCCGCAGCTCACGGCTGGGGTACCGGCCGGGGGTGCGGATGGTTCGGCGCTACTGCGAGGTGTTCGAGGGTTGAGAACCGGGGTGAGAACAGGAAGGAGAACAGGGGTGAGAACAGGATGAGAACGCTGAGGCTGACGGTTCCGTTCGGCACCCGCCCGGAGATCGTCAAGCTGGCGCCGGTGGTCCGGGCGCTCCGTGAGCAGGGATGGCCGACGCGGCTGGTGTTCACCGGTCAGCACTACGATCCGGCGCTCGGGGCGGACTTCTTCGGCTCGCTGGACATGGAGCCTGATGCTCGGTGGAACCTTCCACCGGAGCCCGCGGCAGCGCTGGGAGCGCTCCTGGAACGTGCGGTCGAGGAAGTGACGGCCTTCGCGGCCGACGCGATCCTGCTGCTCGGCGACACGATGACGGTGCCGGTGTTCTGTCTCGCGGCGCGCCGGGCCTGCGTGCCGGTCGTGCATCTGGAGGCGGGCCTGCGGTCGTTCAACGACACGTCGATCGAGGAGGTGAACCGCCGCATCGCCGCCGCGACGGCCTCGCTGCACCTGGCCCCGACAGCGCTCGCCGCAGAGTTTCTGTACGCCGAGGGCGTCGATGCCGCGCGAGTGCGGGTGGTGGGGAACACGGTGCTGGACGTGGTGCGCGGCTCCGGCGTGGCGCGCGTCGCGCCGGATGCGCGCCGAGGCGTGCTGGTGACGGCGCATCGGGCGTCGACGGTCGACTCGCCGACGCGGCTCGCGACGCTTGTTGCGTTGCTGGTGCGGATCGCGGGGTTGACGGATCGGGACGCTGCGTTCGGGCCGGTGCTGTTCCCTGTGCACCCGCGCACTCGGGACCGGCTCGACGCCGCGGGTCTGGTGGGCACGCTGACCGAAGCCGGCATCGCGCTGACCGCGCCGCTGCCGTATGCGGAGATGCTGGCGGCGCTGGCCGGCGCCCGGGTGGTGGTGACGGACTCCGGCGGGCTGCAGGAGGAGGCCGCGTGGTTCGGCGTGCCGGTGGTGGTGCTGCGCCGGTCGACGCCGCGGTGGGAGGGGGTCGCGGCGGGCTCGTCGGAGTTGGTGGGGCTCGACGGCGACGCGGCCGTCGCGGCGGTGGCGCGGTTCGCGGACGCTGATGAGCTGAAGCGGGTCGACGAGCTGGAATGTCCCTACGGGGACGGGTTCACCGCGCTGCGGGTGGTCTCCGCTCTCGGCGAAGCCGACACGGCGGGCTTGCTTCGGTTTGGCGAGCCTGACTTCGTGGGGCGACCGGTTCCGGGGCGGGTTTCGGCGCAAGTTCCGGCGCAGGATTCCGCACTGGTTCTGGCGCCGGATCCCGTGCCGAATTCCACGCCGGTTCCGGTGCCGGTTCGCGTGCCGGATTCCGCGCCAGATTCTGCGCCGGCTCCCGCGTCGGCTTCGGCGCCGCTTCCGTTGTCGGCTTCGCACGGTCCCGCGACGGCGCCTGCGGGTACAGGAGGACCAGCGTGTCAGTGAATGGCGGCCGGCGGCTGACCCCGCCTCATCCTTCGCCTTGTCCCCCGCCCCCTCCCCCACCCCACCCCTCGTCCCACGACCAGGCACCACAAACCCACGCCCGTGTCGCCGGTCTCGACGCGGTCCTGTGCGATCTCGACGACACGCTCTATCCGCAGCAGGCGTGGCTCGACGGCGCCTGGCAGGCCGTCGCCGCCACCGGTGCCCGGTACGGCATCGACGAGGGTGCGTTCCTGGCCGCGCTGCGCGCTGACGCCGCGCAGGGTTCAGGGCGGGGCGGCATCATCGACCGCGCTTTGGCAGCGGTGGGCTTCGGCACGGCCGGGTGCGTGGGTACTGATGTGCATAGTTCTCTCCTGACGGCTTTTCGCGGGCATCGGCCGGTACGGCTGGAGCCGTATCCGGGGGTGCGGGCGGCGTTGGCCCGGCTGCGGATGGCCGGGGTGCGGCTCGCGGTGGTGACGGACGGGGAGGTGGCGGTGCAGGAATGGAAGATGCGGGCGCTGGGGATCGGCGCGTTCTTCGACACGGTCGTCGTCTCTGATGCACTCGGCGGGCGGCAGTGCAGGAAGCCGCATGCTGCGCCGTTTCGGGAAGCGCTGAAAGAACTCGGCGTGAGGCCGGAGCGCTGCGTCGTGGTGGGTGATCGCCCTGAGAAAGACGTTATCGGAGCTGCGAGGGTTGATATAAGGGCCATTCGGGTGAAAACCGGGGAGTATTCGGCGGTGCCGGATCCGCCGGGGGTCTGGCATTCGGCTGCCGACTTCCCCGCCGCCGTGGACTGGCTGCTGGAGGCGGAGTCAGCTTGTCGGTAACCTCGGGGATTGGAACATGCGGAGTTGGTGGCACGGCCGAGCGCGGAGTGGCAGAGCCTTGGCTCGCTCTCGGGGTCCCCAGACACTTGGTCGATGCCCAAGTCGACTGCGCGACGGGCGAACAATCGCCGCCGTCGCGCTGAGCACAGGGCTCAGTACCTGCACCAAGCCGCCCGCATCCTGCACGCCGACGGCGACAAGGCCGCCACCGTCGCGGCCGAACACGCCCCGGCCCCCCCGACTGGC
>JABFWL010000541.1 GCA_013362315.1 Catenulispora sp.
TCGACACCGACCCGACCGCCATCGACGAGGGCAGCATGGTCAGCATCACCGCCAGCGTGCCGAGGCTGGTCTCGTGGTGGTAGGCGGTCCAGCCCAGGGTTCCGGCGCCGAGCGCGAAGACCGCGAACACCCCGACCGCCACCACCGCCACCCGCCGCCCCTGCCGCCGGATCTCCGCCCAGGTCGGGGTCAGGCCCGCGATGTAGTACTCGCGGTGCCGGGCGGCCAGCCAGCCGCCGAGCCCGAACACCCGCGCCTCCTTCGCCGCCGTCGGCCGGGTCGCCACCCCGAACAGGTACCAGGCGCGGCGCAGCGGCTCCCCGGCGGCGCGGAAGCTGCCGACCCGGCTGCGGATCAGCTGCCCGATCGGCCGGCGCACCGCCACCCACGCCGCGAACACCGCCAGCCCGAGCCACCACCGGAAGCTCGCCAGCACCAGGCACGCCAGCGTCCCGGACAGCCAGCCGCCGACCTGCCCGGCGATCGTCATCGGGGCTTCGGCGGGAGCGGCGTTCATCAGCTGGCCCTGGGCGTTGGCCAGCCGGTCCAGGGTCTCGGGGTCCTCCAGATGCGCGATCCCGGCCGGGGCACCGACCGCCGTGACCAGCCGCCGCTGCAACGTCACCGCCATCCGCGCCCGCACCACCGCCGACAGCGCGTCCTGCGCCGGCCCGCGCACCAGCGACAGGCCGTAGCAGACCCCTGCGACACCCAGCGCGACGAGCAGCGCGTGCCCGGCCGGCGAGCCCAGGCCGTCGCGGGCGGCGGCGGGAATGCGGCCGGTGGCGTGGCCCATCGCGATCAGCGTCAGGTTCGGCAGCACCGCCTCGGCGGCGACGAACGCCGCGACGGTCGCCAGCAGCCCGGGACTCACCGAGGCGAGGAGTTTCAGGGCCCGTATTCTGCGGGAGGCGCGCCAGGCGGCGAGGGGATGGCGCAGGGGCGCCGGGCGGGATGGAGACTGGGGCGGGGGCTGGGACTGCGGCTCAGTGCGCGTAGGTGGCGTCGGCACGGGGATTACCGTGGCGGAGCCGGATGTGAGTGGGCAACCGTGTTTTCGCAGAGCGAACGGCGTTCTGCCCTAAGGTGGCCGCACCGTAAAGATCTTTCACTGGGGAGACTGTTTTGGCTGTAACGATCCGTCCGCTTGTCGACTCCGACCTCGACGCCGTCCTTCCGCTGCTCGTCAGGGACGCGGCCAGCATGGTCACGGCGGAGGCCTATCTGGAGAAGTCCGCCGATCACCAGTACCGCCCGGAGTGGACGTGGCTGGCCGTGGACGAGGCGTCCAGGGAAGTGCTGGCCGTCGCGGTGTGGTGGGGATCGCCCGCTGAGCAGGCTCCGGGAGCGCTGGATGCGGTCCTCGTGCGCGAGTCGGTTCCGCAGGCGGATCGGGTGGGGCTTGCCGGGCAGGTGCTGCGGGCCGGGCACGAGTCCTTCACGGCCGGGGCCGCCGAGCCGGGCCGGCGGCCGCCGGAGTACCACGTGTTCGTGCCCGGCGACTGGCGGGAGCGGCCCGAAGCGGTGGCCGCGTTGGAGTGGCGGATCGAGGCGGTGGCGCTGGCCGGGCTGACCGAGCGGCTGGAGCGGCTGCGGTTCGAGTGGACGCCGAAGGCGGGGATCCCCGAGGCGTCAGATCGGCTCACCTTCCACGCCGAGGACGACGACGAGGTCTTCGTCGACCTGCTCGCCCGGGTGCTGGAGGGCTCGCTGGACCACACCTCGGTCACCGAGGCGGCGGCGGTCGGGGCGCGGGCGCAGGCCCGGTCGGACGTCGAGTTCTACCAGGAAGTGATGCTCGGCGAACGCTCCTGGTGGCGGGTCGCCAAGGACGCCGCCGGGGCCACCGTCGGCTTCGGGCTCCCGTCCCGGAACCCCGGCGCGTACGTCGTGGGCTACCTCGGGGTGCTGCCGGAGCACCGGGGCAAGGGATACAGCGGCGACATCCTCGACGAGATCGTGCGGATCCTGGCGCTCGAGGCCGGCGCGGACTCGATCCGCTCCGACACCGACCTGGCCAACCGGCCGATGGCCGCGGCCATGGAGCGCTCCGGCTTCGTCAACTTCGCGCGGCGGCTGGTGTTCTCGGCTCCGTGAGAACGAGCCCGGCGCCGCCGCCGGCGCTCACTTCGAGGAGTGGGGAGGCGGCGGGGCCGGGTGCTGCTGCTCCATATGTACGAACTCGAACACCGCCGCCTGGCCGGTGCCGACGGTGATGTGCTCCCCTGCGTACCGCCAGAGCCCCACGCCGCCCTCACACGGCACCGACATCTCGGTCACCTGTTCATTCGTGGTGACGACGCGGTTGTTGCTCCGGACCCCCATCGGCTCCGGCCCGTCCTGCAGGTAGACGACATACGCCATGGTGATCACCGCCTTCGCCTCCAGCAGACCACGGCCGGTGCGTCTTCGCACGTCGTCGGCCGCCGACTTGTCGACCTTGTCGACCTTGTCGAGGCGGCAGCACGGCGAGTCCTTGATCGAATTCCAGGGCTCGCCCCCTACACTGCCGTATCAGTCTTCTCCTGAAGGTGGTACGGATTGCCCACGCTCAGCGGCCGCTTCGTCCGGGCGGCATTCACCGGCCTGCTCACCGCCGCACTCGCCGGGCTCGCTGGGCCCGCTCCAGCCATGGCGTCCGTCGTGGCGTCCTTCGCGACCCTGTCCCAGCACGCCGACGGGACGCACCGCTCACCCCACACCTGGCTGCCCGGCAGTGCCAAGGCTCCGGCCTCGACGATCATGTGCGCGAAGGTGGCCGCCAAGGCCGGGTTCTCCTTCACCACGACCGTCGCCACGTCGGCCGGCGCCCAGCCGCAGATCGTCGTGGCGATCGCGGTCGCCATGGCCGAGTCCAGCTGCACGCCCCGCGCCAAGAACGTCAACGACGACGGCTCGGTCGACCGCGGCCTGTGGCAGCTGAACGACCGCTACCACTCTGAGGTCTCCGACAGCTGCGCCTACCAGATCCAGTGCAACGCGAACGCCGCCTGGACCGTCTCCAGCCACGGTGCGAAGTGGTCGCCGTGGAGCGCCTACAACAACGGCTCGTGGAAGACGTACTTGGCCAGCGCGAGCAATGCGATCTCCGGCGGGTTCACCTTCCTGCTGGGCAACCAGGGCGCCGGCACCTGCCTGGCCGCGGACCGCGCTGACCACTCAGACGGCGCGGCCGTCTGGCAGATGAGCTGCGACCCGGCCGACGGCTACCAGCAGTGGACGGTGACGTCCACGGCCGGCGCTGCGCCGATCCTGCGGAATCTGGGTACTGGCACCTGCCTGGCCTGGGATTCGGCCAAGACCGGCAACGGCGCACGGGTGTTCCAACGAGCGTGCGCCGCCGGGGACGCCGACCAGCAGTTCGCGTTCCTCGGAACGGGACGCCTGAACGTCGCCGGAGAGGCTGACGCGCTCATGCAGAACGTGCGTAGCGGCGCCTGCCTCGATGCCGACAGTTCAGCCATCTCCAACACTTCGGCCACTGCTCGCAACGGTAAGCCGCCGCGGCAGTGGACCTGCTCGAAGGACGACCGGTATCAGATGTGGAACTGACGGGAGGCTGAACTCACCCCGGCTGAACTGACCCGCCTGAACTTACCTCGACTGAACTTACCTCGACTGATCAATCCTCCTCCGTGTACCAGATCCGCACCTCTGTGCTGGGCTGCCGCTCGGAGAACAACCCCGACGGCGACTCCTCCCGCAGCAGCCGCCGCAGCTCCGCCTCGAAGGCGTCGCGCTGCTCACCGAACAAGTGCGGCGCCGCGGACGACAGCGAGAACGTCCAGGCCACGATGTCGTCCTCGGTCCGCACCAGCTGCTGGCCGCCGCGCACGATGTGCTGGTCCGGCCCCTCGAAGCCGGCGCGCGCCAGCACCGCCACCTCGTCGCCGGGCGTGCCGTGCGGCAGCGTGCCCTGCCCGGCGCGCCGCAGCGGGCCGAGGTACTGCCGGACCAGCTTCTCGATCGCCACGGCGGGCGCCGCCGGGTGTGGCAGGCCCTCGACGGTCCGCAGCTCGTTCCGCCATTCCGCTATGTGCACCAGCGCGCCGCCGGGCCGGAGCATGGCGTGGACCGCGGCCGGGACGATGTCGCGGTCCATCCAGTGGAAGGACTGGCCGAAGGTGACGACATCGAACCGGCCGAGTCCGGCGGGCAGGTCCTCGGCGCGCATCCGCAGCCAGCGGGTCCGGTCGGCGAGGCCGGCGCCGTCGGCCCACAGCTCGGCCTCGGCGATCATGCCCGGGTCGGGGTCGATGCCGACCACCTCGCCGAAGAACGGGGCCAGGGACACGCCGATGGTGCCGGGGCCGCATCCCACGTCCAGCAGGCGCGAGGTGCGGCCGGCCGTCAGGACGTTGACGATGACCTCGGCGGTGCCGGGCGCGTAGGGCAGGCGTCCCCGGCGGTAGAAGGCGGCGGTGCCCGCGAACAACGTCTCGTCCCACTGCCAGCCGGCGGTCATGTCCACCCGGTCCATCTCTCCCCGTTTCTGTAAGTTGTGCCCGTCTCTGTGACCCTGTGCGGCGGCTATTTGCGGCGCCGTGGTTTCGCAGGCTTCGATCCCTGCCGGCGGCCCGGTGCCGGCTTGCCGCCGGTGGCCGGCTGCCGCTTCTGCTTGGCGGACGCGGGCTTGGACGCGGAGTCGGACGTGGCCTTGGGCGTGGGCTGCGCGCGTCCCCGCGAGCTGTTCACCGTCCGTCCGCGCACGATCCCGATGAACTCCTCCACCAGGTCGGTGGTCTGCCCTTCCAGCCAGGACAGGGCCACGGTCGACTGCGCGGCGTCCTCGGTCATCGGCCGGTAGGTGAGGTCGC
Source organism: Catenulispora sp. (assembly GCA_013362315.1). GTDB lineage: Bacteria > Actinomycetota > Actinomycetes > Streptomycetales > Catenulisporaceae > Catenulispora. The sequence continues at coordinate 4,818 of JABFWL010000541.1, forward strand.
GGCGGTGGTGCAGCCGCGCCAGCGACTGCGGCACCGGCAGTACGCCGATCCCCGCGGCGACCAGCTCTATGGCGTCGGCAGTGGTGGCCGGGCGCTCGATCGCGGGCTGCCCGGGCAGCGCCTCCCAGTGCAGGGTGTCGTCCAGCGGACGCAGCACGATGTAGTCGTCGAGGTCGGCCGGCTCGACCTCCTCCACGGCGGTCACCTCGTGGTCTTTGGGCACCACGACCACGGTGGTCTCGGTGTAGAGGGGGATCGCGGCTAGCACCGTGCGGTCCACCGGAAGGCGCAGCAGCGCGGCGTCGGCCTCGCCGTCGGTGACCGTCCGCTCGGCGTCGCCCGGCTCGACCGGCACCAGGTCCAGGGGGACGTCGGGCAGCCGCTCGATCCAGGTCTGGACCCACTTGGCGGGGGTCACGCCGGGGACGTACGCCAGCCGGAACGTCGGGGACTCCTGCGCGCCAGTCACCCGGTCAGGGTACCGGGCAAGATCGGGCCGGCCGTGCGGGCTCGCTACTGTGGACCCATGACGTCGCAGAAGTCCCCCCAGACGATGAAGCCCGCCACGGCGGCGAAGAAGCTGGGCGTGTATTTGGAGGCCACCCCCGCGGAGTTCCAGGAAGGGGTCGTCACCCGCGACGAGCTGAACGCCCTGCAGGCCGACCCGCCGGAGTGGCTGCGCAACCTGCGCCGCGACGGACCGCATCCGCGGCCGGTGGTGGCGACCAAGCTCGGGGTGTCGATCTCCGGACTGGCCCGCGGCGGTGTCACCGAGGCGCTGACCACCGCGCAGATCGAGGCGCTGAAGGCGGACCAGCCGGAGTGGCTGCGGACCGAGCGCGCCATCCAGTCCGAGGTGCGGCGCGAGGCGGTCCGGGTGAAGGAGAAGCACGCGAAGGAGCAGCGCGCCGAGGAGCGGAAGCAGGCCGAGGCACAGGCCCAGGCGCGCACGCAGGGACACGCTCGGGCGCAGTCGGGACCGGCACGACGGGCGACGCCGGCCCGGCGGGAATTCGGGGGCCGCGGGCGTTAGGGCCGGTGGGCGGCTGACAACTCCCCATGGCGTAGCCCGACCACGAGTGGAGTAGTCGGGCTCAGCCCACGTCATCCCACAGCGCGGGTTGGACTTCGACCGCTGCCTGCGCTGCGGGCTTTTCGGGTGCTCCTGCCTGCGTTTCCGTCCTGGGCCGCGCCGAGCGCCCGAGACCGTTGTCCCTCGCGTACTCGCGCACTGCCGCCGTGATCCGGTCCTGATACCAGGACGGCGCGTAGGAGCCGTTGCGATACAGGGCGCGGTAGCGGGGCACCAGCTGGGGATACGTCGCCTGCAGCCACTCGTAGTACCACTCCCGTGCGCCGGGCCGCAGATGCAGCACGATCGGCGTCACCGACCGCGCCCCGGCCCGCGCGATCGCCTCGACGGTGCCGCGCAGCTGCTCGGGAGAGTCGGTGAGGAACGGCAGGATCGGCGCCATCAGCACCGAGCAGCCGAGGCCGGACTCGGCCAGCGTCCGCACCGCGTCCAGCCGCCGCGCCGGGCTCGGCGTCCCCGGCTCCACGGTGCGCCACACGCTCTCGTCGATGCTCCCGACGGACATCGCCAGCTGCACCGGCACATCCCGCGCAGCCGCGGTGAGCAGCGGCAGATCGCGCAGCATCAGCGTGCCCTTGGTCAGGATCGAGAACGGCGTCCCGGCCTCGGCCAGCGCCCCGATGATCCCCGGCATCAGCCGGTAGCGGCCCTCGGCCCGCTGGTAGCAGTCCACGTTGGTGCCCATAGCCACCGACTCCCGCCGCCACGACGGCCGCGCCAACTCCCGCCGCAGCACCTCCACCGCGTTGACCTTGACCACGATCCGCGTGTCGAAGTCCAGCCCGGCGTCGAAGTCGAGGTAGGTGTGGGTCTTGCGCGCGAAGCAGTAGACGCACCGATGGCCGCAGCCCCGGTAGGGGTTGATGGTCCAGCCGAACATCGGCGAGGAGCCCGGCACCTTGTTCAGGATCGACTTCGCCCGCACCTCGTAGAACGTCGCACCCCGGAAGCCGGGCGTGTCGAAGGTGCGGACGACGACGTCGGAGGTGGCGAACAGGCCCGGTTGCGCGGGCGCTGCGGCGGCGCCGTCCCCGCTGTCGGCTCCGTCGCCTTCGTTGATCAACTGCCCGGACCATCTCACTCGACCCACTATAGAACATGCGTTCGAATGTCGATATCCCGCCACGCCTCGTTGACGCGGCCCCCGACCGCCCCTAGCCTCCCCCGTGCCCTCGCCGCATCACCCCCACGTTTCAACGTCCTCACTCGGAGGTCCCGATGCGCCCCACCGCCCGCTCCCTCGCCTTCGCAGCCGCCCTCGCCCTCGGCGTCGCAGCGGCACCGGCCGCGAGCGCCGGCCCCGTGCAGGACCCGATTCCGATCGGGCCGAACACGTACTTCTACGGGCTGGTCAACGGCCAGGCCGCGGACGCGGTGATCCAGGTCGCCTGTCCCGGGCCGGTCGGGCCGTCCAGCACCGGGCATCCGCTCTACGGGCAGACCGCCGAGGTGCGCAGCGTCGTGCCGCCGGTCAGCACCTTGTACGGCTACACCGGCAGCGCCGCGAAGCAGATCGACGCCGGGCTCACGCTGCCGACCAGCGTGACGGCCGATCCGCCGATCGTGTTCGGCTCCTTCTTCGCGCCGGCGAAGATCCCGACGACCTGGGTGGTACCGTGCGGCGGGAGCACGACGATGACCTTCGTGCCGCTGTCGACGAGTTCCACGGCCCGCAGCTACACGCTGAAGGTGTCGTTCGTGAACATCGCGACCTGAAGCCGTGACATTAGGGTTCTTATGTAACGAGGGCCACCAACCACCCTAATCAGAGTATTGTTTCCCCCCTCGGAGCGACGAGGGAGGCGGCGCGTGGGGGCGGGAAGCGGAGTCCGGTTCGGCGGGCGGATCGGCGCCGGCGCCGCGGCGGCGGCGTTGGTCCTGGGGCTGCCGGCGTGCACCTCCTCGACCAGCGACGTCCTCGACACCGAGTCGCCGGCGCCGCGGAGCACGTCGGCGGACCCGCTGGCGCCGGTGCGCGCGTTCTGCGCCGACCTGCAGACCGAGAGCCGCTACGGCGCGCCGGTGATCGGCTCGCCGATGACCGCCGAAGCGCTGGCGCTGCTCGACCGCCTCGCCGCCGAGGCGCCGCCGGCGGTGAGGGACGCCATGCAGGCCGCCGACGCCGCCGCGCACGACGAGGCGCAGCAGGCGACCGCGGACGGGATGCGGCGGCTGGGCGACGCGATGGAGCCGGTGACGACCTGGGCTTCGATCCCGGCGAACTGCCCGCCGGGGCGTGGGTGAGGTCGGGACGCGTGGCTTCCGGACGCGGGTGACGTCCGGACGCCGGTGACGGCTGGCCTACTTGCCGCGCAGCCCGATCGCGTTCCCGTCCTTGTCGAGCAGCACACACACCCGCGCCTCGGGCGCCACCTGCCGCGGCGCGTCCCGCTCCGTGGCACCGGCGGCCAGCAGCGTCTCGCGCATCGCGTCGAGATCGTCGACGTCCGCGTAGGCGACCGGCCCGCCGGCGGCGTCGCCCGGCGCGAGCGCCACCTCGAAACCGTCGACGTTGTAGCCGACGTAGTAAGGCTGGTCGGTGTGCGGCCGGCCGAACAGGGCGGTGTACACCGCCTTCGCGGCCTCGAGGTCGGAGACGGGGATCACCTGGCTGCGGATCGAAGTGCTCATGGGGGTCACGGTACTCAGCACGGCGCGGACGGCCAGCCGAGCCATACCGTCCAGGTGATGATGTCACTCCCACGCCGTACCATCGCCCCATGCCCGGCACCGCCCCCGTCCCCGCCCGCGACCCCCGCCTCGCCGACCTCGCCCGCCTGCGTCGCGTCCGCGACCGCATCGACCGCGAGTACACCCGGCCGCTGAACGTCGAGGCGCTGGCGCGCGGCGTGCACATGTCCGCCGGTCACCTGAGCCGGGAGTTCAAGGCCGCCTACGGCGAGTCGCCCTACTCCTACCTCATGACGCGGCGGATCGAGCGGGCCATGGCGCTGCTGCGGCGCGGTGATCTGAGCGTCACCGAGGTGTGCTTCGCGGTGGGCTGCTCGTCGCTGGGGACGTTCAGCACCCGGTTCGCCGAGCTGGTCGGGATGCCGCCGAGCGCCTACAAGCGGGTGGCGGCGTTCGCGACGGCCGGGTTGCCGGCGTGTGTGGCGACGCGGGTCACCAGACCGGTCAGGATCCGAGAAGTCCGGGCTGTCGCGGTCGCCTAAGGTGGCGTCCATGGGCCACTCCCCGCTAGCAGCCGGATCAACCGCTGTTCCTGACACTGACCTCTCGATTCACGCCAGTTTCCTGCCCCACGACGATCCCGACGCGGCACTCGCCTTCTACCGCGACGTGCTCGGGTTCGAGGTGCGCAACGACGTCGGGTTCAACGGGATGCGGTGGATCACCGTCGGGCCGGCCGGGCAGCCGGGGACGTCGATCGTGCTCTACCCGCCGGGGGCGGACCCGGGGGTGACCGATGCGGAGCGGCAGACCGTGGCCGAGATGATGGCCAAGGGCACCTACGCCATGGTCCTGCTGGCCACCAAGGACGTCGACGGGACGTTCGACCGGTTGCAGGCCGCCGACGCCGAGGTGGTGCAGGAGCCCACCGACCAGCCGTACGGGGTGCGGGACTGCGCGTTCCGCGACCCGGCCGGGAACCTGATCCGCATTCAGCAGAAGTAACCGACAGGAACGAGCGCCATGGCCGCCGAGACCGTGTCCGAACCGCACGCCGCCGACTCCCACGACCTGATCCGCGTGCACGGCGCGCGCGTGAACAACCTCAAAGACGTCAGCATCGAGATCCCCAAGCGGCGCCTGACGGTGTTCACCGGCGTGTCCGGGTCCGGCAAGAGCTCCCTGGTCTTCGGCACCATCGCGGCGGAGTCGCAGCGGCTGATCAACGAGACCTACAGCGCGTTCGTGCAGGGCTTCATGCCGACCCTGGCGCGGCCCGAGGTGGACGTCCTGGACGGGCTGACCACCGCGATCCTGGTCGACCAGCAGCGGATGGGCGGCGACCCGCGCTCCACCGTCGGCACCGCCACCGACGCCAACGCGATGCTGCGGATCCTGTTCAGCCGGCTCGGCGAGCCGCACATCGGCTCGGCCAAGGCCTTCTCCTTCAACGTCGCCTCGGTCAGCGGCGCCGGCGCGGTGACGATGGAGAAGGGCGGCCAGACGGTCCGGGAGAAGCGGAGCTTCAGCATCGTCGGCGGCATGTGCCCGCGCTGCGAGGGGCGTGGCTCGGTCAGCGACATCGACTTGGCCGAGCTGTATGACGAGGACAAGTCGATCAACGACGGCGCGATCACCGTCCCGGGCTACTCCGGCGGCGGCTGGAACTCGCGGCTCTACGCGGCCTCCGGCTTCTTCGATCCGGACAAGCCGGTCCGCGAGTTCACGAAGAAGGAGCTGCACGACTTCCTGCACCGGGAGCCAACCCGGATGAAGATCGCCGGGATCAACATGACCTACGAGGGTCTGATCCCTCGGATCCAGAAGTCGATGCTCAGCAAGGACCGGGAGTCGCTGCAGCCGCACATCCGGACGTTCGTGGACCGCGCGGTCACCTTCACCGTCTGCCCGGACTGCGCGGGCACCCGGCTGACCGCGCTGGCCCGCTCCTCGAAGATCAAGGGCGTCAGCATCGCCGACGCCTGCGCGATGCAGATCAGCGACCTCGCCGCCTGGATCCGCGACCTGGAGGAGCCCTCGGTGGCGCCGCTGCTGGCCGCGCTGTCGCAGACCTTGGACTCGTTCGTGGAGATCGGCCTGGGATACCTGGCGCTGGACCGCCCGGCCGGCACGCTGTCCGGCGGCGAGGCGCAGCGGGTGAAGATGATCCGGCACCTGGGCTCCTCGCTGACCGATGTCACCTACGTCTTCGACGAGCCCACCGTGGGCCTGCACCCGCACGACATCCAGCGGATGAACGAGCTGCTGCTGCGCTTGCGCGATAAGGGCAATACAGTGCTGGTGGTCGAGCACAAGCCGGAGCTGATCGCGATCGCCGACCACGTGGTCGACCTCGGCCCGGGCGCCGGGGCCGGCGGCGGCTCGGTCTGTTTCGAGGGCCCCCTCGACGGGCTGCGGGCCAGCGACACCGTCACCGGGCGGCACCTGGACGACCGGGCGGCGCTGAAGAAGACGGTCCGCACGGCCCGCGGCGCACTGCAGATCCGCGGAGCCGACGCCAACAACCTGCAGAACGTAGACGTCGACATCCCGCTCGGCGTGCTGGTCGTGGTCACCGGTGTCGCCGGCTCCGGGAAGAGCTCGCTGATCCACGGCTCGATCCCGCAGCACGAGGGCGTGGTCGCGATCGACCAGAGCCCGATCCGCGGCTCGCGCCGCAGCAACCCGGCGACCTACACCGGCCTGCTGGAGCCGATCCGCAAGGCCTTCGCCAAGGCCAACAACGTGAAGCCGGCCCTGTTCAGCGCCAACTCCGAGGGCGCCTGCCCGACCTGCAACGGCGCCGGCGTGATCTACACCGACCTGGCCATGATGGCCGGGGTGGCGACGGTCTGCGACGAGTGCGAGGGCAAGCGGTTCCAGGCCGAGGTCCTGGAATACCGGTTCGGCGGCCGCGATATCGCCGAGGTGCTGGCGATGCCGGTGGACGAGGCCGCGGCGTTCTTCGGCGGCGGCGAGGCGAAGCTCCCGGCCGCGCACAAGATCCTGGAGCGGCTGGCCGACGTCGGCCTGGGCTACCTCAGCCTCGGCCAGCCGCTGACCACGCTGTCCGGCGGCGAGCGCCAGCGCCTGAAGCTGGCCGCGCGGATGGCCGACGGCGGCGGCGTCTACGTGCTCGACGAACCGACCTCCGGGCTGCACCTGGCCGACGTCGAGCAGCTGCTGGCGCTGCTGGACCGGCTGGTGGACGCCGGCAAGTCGGTGATCGTCATCGAGCACCACCAGGCGGTGATGGCGCACGCGGACTGGATCGTGGACCTGGGGCCGGGCGCCGGGCACGACGGCGGCCGGATCGTGTTCGAGGGCACGCCGGCGGAACTGGTGGCGGCCCGGTCGACGCTGACCGGGCAGCACTTGGCGGAGTACGTCGGGGCCGCCGGGTAGGCGTATGAGCGTCCTGCTACCGGCGCGCCGATCAGGCGCGCCGGCCAGGGCGTCGATCAGGAGTCAGGACGCTGCCAGAGGCAGTCAGGACATCGGCCAGGTCGCCGATCAAGACCGGTAGGACCCGACCCGCACGTCGCTGACCGCGTCCAGCTCGCGCGGCTTCCACTCCAGGCGGGTGCGCGCGTTCTCGGCGCTGACGTTCTGGTCCAGCGCCAGGGCCTCGGCGAACTGCTTGCCGAGGTCCTGGGCCGCCTCCTCCAGCGGCCAGACCCGCACGTCGCCGGTGACCCCGGCGGCACGGCCGGCGCCGGCGGCGAGTTCGCGGGCCGGGACGGCGGGCTCGGCCACACCGTGCCAGACGGTGCGGGCCGGAGCCTGGGTCAGAACCTTGACGTAGAGGTCGGCGAGGTCGTCGACGTGGACCATCGGCCAGCGCGCCGCACTGTTGCCGACGACGCGCGGCACACCGGCCTTGCGCGCCCACTCCACCAGCAGCGCCGGGCTGCCGCCGCCGTGGCCGTGCACGTTACCGGGGCGCAGCACGGTGGCCCGGATGCCGTTGTCGGTGAGGGCCAGGACCTGCTCCTCGATCTCCGGGCGGTAGCCGACGATCGGGATCGGGTCGGTGCGGCTGTTCTCGTCGGCGGCCTGCTCACCGGCGGCGCCGAGGACCCAGACGCTGCTGGTGTAGACGAAGGGGCGGATGGTGCCGTGCATGGGGCTGGTGAGCGCGGTGATCGCGGCGGCGTCCATCCGGGCGTCGCCGGTCGGCGTGCCGGCGTGGATCACGCCGTCGATGTCGGCGGTGACGGCGGCGGTCAGCGAGGCCGGCACCTTCAGGTCGCCGAAGCGCCGCTCGAACGGGACGGCGGGGCGGGTACTGCCCGGGCGGGCCAGAGCCACCACCTCGTGGCCCTCGGCGGTCAGCCGTTCGGCCACGGCCGAACCGACATATCCCCCGGCGCCGATGAGCAGGACACGCATGTAGACCCCCATGATTCTGACGTTGATTGGTCGATCTTAGGTGGTCCCCCGGGGGCGGGGTCACGCCTGGCGTGCGGTAGGCGGGGGTTGAGTAGCCAGAGTTGAGTAGCCGGTACTCAAGACCGGTGGCGGTGGGTGCTGGTTCGCTCGCGGTATGACGCGGAATCGGATGCTTGAGTCCAAAGGCCGGGCGGCGGCGGTGCTCGCCGTGGCGGGATTGGTGGTTTCGGCCACGGCTTGTCAGTCGGGATCGGGATCGCAGGGTTCGGGGACGGCGGCCACAAGTGCCTCCGGCGCGCCCGGATCGAGTGCGACCACGCCGTTCTGAACATCGCCTACGGCCGCGATGTCGTCCAGACTCGGGTCGGGTTCAAGGGCATGGGCGGCGCCGACGTGCTGACCGTGGACAAGAAGATCGCCAACGCTGTGGTCGGCCGGCTCGGCGTCGGCGGCTGAGCCGCTGATGTCCGGGATGCCCCCGCCCCAGACGCCTCCGATGCCCGGAAGCGACTTGGCGCGGGTCTTGAGCCGGCTGGCGGCGGACCCGGCCTTCGCCGCCCGGGTCGCCGCCGATCCGGTGACCGCGCTGGCCGACCTGCGGCTGTCGGCCGCCGACCTGGCGGTGGTGGAGGCGGTGGTGGAGGCGGTGGTGGCGCCGGCGGTGTCGGATCCGCTGTCGGAGTCCGGAGTGCGGTTACGCCGGCTGCTGGAGGGAGAACCAGAAGCCGGAACCGGCCCCGACGACGGAGCGCTCTGCCAAGATGATCCGGAACGTTGACCGGACGGCGGGGAGGGTTCGTGGAACAGTTCGAGATCCCGGGGGTGACCGGGGACTGGGACACCGGCATGCTGCGGCTGGTCGCGGATCCGCAGCGGGTCAGCGAGCTGATACCGCTGCGCCGGGGCCCGGTGCAGGGTCCGGCGGTGTGGCGGCCGCTGGAGGAGCCCCCGCTTCCGACGCGGACCCGTACACAGACACAGACACAGACACAGACACGCTCTCAGCTACCGACAGAGGCACCGGCGCAAGCTCCCGCAGCGCCAGGCGCGACCAAGGCATCCGCCGGCGTGGCGGCGGCCACCCTCGTCTCCCGCATCAGCGGTATGTTCGGCCAGCTGTTGCAAGCCGCCGCGCTCGGTTCCTCGGTGCTCGCCACCACCTTCACCGTCGGCAACACCCTGCCGAACATGATCTACTTCCTGCTCA
>JABFWL010000132.1 GCA_013362315.1 Catenulispora sp.
GCCGGCGGCCCGGCCGAGCAGACCTTCTCCGCGCTGGACGGGCTGCAGCTGCGGCCGCGCCGGCTGCGCGACGCCTCGCGGCTGTGGGCGTCGCTGGCCGACGCCCGGGGCCTGGAGGGCCGGGACGCGATCTGGTCGCACCCGGACCTGCTGCCGACCTCGGCCGACCTGGACGACCCGGACGGGTTCGTGCACGGCCGGGACGACTCCGAGGACGGGATGGAGTTCGACTTCTCGGGGCTGGACGCCCTGCTGGAAGGCGGGATCGAAGGCACCGGCTCCGGCAAGAAGACCGAGGAGAGCGGGGAGGCCGGCGAGTCCGGGAAGACCGGCGAGTCCGGGCAGGCAACTGAGCCTGAGCAGCCAGAGCAGGACGCTAGGGGCGAGAAGGACAGCGACGCCGAAGGCGGCGAGGACAAGCCGAAGCAGTAGGGACGGCACCCCGGCCGGCGGCGCAGCCTCTTGGGCTCCAAACTAGTCCGCGTCGTCCGCCACCGTGCCGCCGCCGGCCGCGCTCGCGAAGCCTTCCAGGAACCCGCGCGCCCGCTCGGTCTTCGGGTAGACCTGCAGCAGCTCCCAGAACTGGGGACCGTGGCTGGGCACCAGCAGGTGCGCCAGCTCGTGGAGCAGCACGTAGTCCAGCACGTACTCGGGCATGCCGCGGACCCGGTCGGAGATCCGGATGCTGCCGTCGACCGGGGTGCACGAGCCCCAGCGGGTCTGCTGGTTGCTCACCCACCGCACGCTGGCCGGCTGCGCGCGCCCGTCGAAGTAGCGCGCCGACAGCTCCCGGGCGCGGCGGGCCAGCTCGCCGTCGTCGGGGCGGCGTTTGCGCTCCTGGCCGGCGAGCCGGGCCAGCATCTTGTCGACCCACTGCTGTTCTTCGGCACGGCTCATCTGCGCCGGAATCAGCACCACGGTCTTGTCGCCGTCCCGGTACGCCGAGACGGTGCGCCGCCGTCGGTTGCTGCGCCGCACCTCGATCTGACCGCCCTGGTAGGGGGCATCGTCGAGTCCCACGCATAGGGACACTAGCGTGTGCCACCCCCCGATGGCGTTATCGAAATGACATCTCGGAGCGTCGGGACCGGTGGAAATCGGATTGTCCACACGCTGTGCACAGGTTTTCCACAGAGTTATCCACAGGGTGGGCGATCCTGTGGGTTTCCTAACTCAAACGCAGAGTCAGCACCTAAACACTGGGGCATCCCCTAGACGCAGAGTCAGCGGCCGGCGAAGCGTGGCGCCCGCTTCTCCCGCTGCGCCGCCAGCCCCTCCTGCAGGTCCTCGGTGGCCATCGTGATCGGCTGGGCCAGCGCCTCCCAGCGCAGCGCCGCCTCGAACGACTCGTGACCGGCCCCGACCAGGGCTTGCTTGGTCAGCTTCACGGCGATCGGCGCGGTGCCGGCCACCTCGGCGGCGATCCGCGCCACCTCCCCGGCGAAGTCCGCGGCCGGGAACACCCGGTTGTACACACCCAGCGCCACCGCCTCCGCTCCGCTGACCGCGCGGCCTGTGTACAACAGCTCGCGGGCGTTGGCGATGCCGACCACCTCGGGGAGCAGCCAGGTCGCGCCCATCCCCGGATGCATGCCGAGCCGGGTGAACGGCACGGCGAACGTCGCGGTGTCGGCGGCGTAGCGCAGATCACACGCCAGGGCCAGGCAGGCGCCGGCGCCCACCGCCGGGCCATTGACCGCGGCGATGGTCGGGATCGGCAGTTCCCGGATGCTCAGCCAGATCTTGTAGAAGGGCAGCATCTTCTCCCGCAGCCGGTCCACCGGCGCACCCGGCTCGGCACCGATCCAGTCCAGGTCGCCGCCCGAGCAGAAGGCCGAGCCGGCCCCGGTCACGACGACGCAGCGCGCCCCGGCGTCCGCCGCGAGCTCGGCCATCACCTGCCGCCAGGACTCGGTCATCGGCCCGGTCATCGCGTTGCGCCGTCGCGGGTCGTCCAACGTGATGGTCACCACACCATCTGACGTGCGGTTTACAGCCAGGAGTGGATATTCGCGCGACTGGGGCATGGCGTCAGCGTAGCGGTGGGGTTTGGGCGCCGGGCTGCCGTATGGTGTTCCGCGTTCGGGGCGAAAGGTACGTAAGACCTCAGATACGAAACGGAGTGACATACAATGGCAGAGTCCTACAGCGGGGACGCCTATTGCGTGAAGTGCAAGGAGAAGAAGAGCTTCACCGGTGAGGTGAAGGTCAGCGATTCGGGTCGGCGCATGGCCCAGGGCACCTGCCCGACCTGCGGGACCAAGCTGAACCGGATCCTCGGCAAGGCCTGAGCCGGCGGTCCACGGCGGCCGGGCAGGTCCGGCCGCCGTGCCGGCGAAGCGGCCGGACACGAAACCCAGAGCGCTGACACGGCGGGAGGTCGGGGCATGCGTCCGGTGCTGAAGACGGGGCTGCGGCGGCTCTGGCGCCCGGGCGGCGCCCTGCAAGTGGGTGTGACCCCGGGCCGGTCACTGCTGCTGAACGGGTTGGGCCCGGCCGCCACGCGCTTCGTCGGCGGGCTGGACGGCACCCGTGACATCCCCGGCCTGCTCACCCACGCCGAAGAGCTCGGCTTGTCCGGCGCTCAAGCCACCACCCTGCTGGACGTGCTGGCCCGGGCCGGCTTCCTCGACGACGCCGGGTACGACCCGGGCCCCGCGTTGCGCGCCCTGGACCCGGCCGAGGCCGATCGCCTCGCCCCGGACCTCGCGGCGCTGGCCCTGGGCTACCTGGTCCCCGGCGGCGCGGTGCGCGCCATGACCCGGCGCCGGACGGCGGTGGTGGCGGTCTACGGCTGCGGGCGCGTCGGCGCCTCGGTCGCGCATCTGCTCGCCGCGGCCGGGATCGGGTGTGTGGTGCCCGTCGACGCCGGGCGGGCGCGCTCCGCCGACGCGGCACCGGCCGGCTTCCGCAATCCCCGGGCGGCGAGTCACCGAGACGAACGGGACGTGCCCGGACCGCGGCGCCGGCGGCCCGCAGTCCCCGATCTTGCACCTCCCGGTCCCGCACTTCCCGATACCGGGGAATCCCCGGCAGGGGAAACCCCTACGGGTGACGAACCCCGCCGCCAGGACCTCGTCCGGGCCCTGATCCGCAGCTCGGCGCCGGGCACCCGCACCACGCTGCCGGCCAACCGCCAACACCCGGACCTCGCGGTCCTCGCCCCGGTCGCCGACGGCTACCCGGCCCAGGCCGCCGCGCTGCAGGCGGCCGGCGTGCCGCACCTGACGGCCGAAGTGCACGAGACCACCGGCGTCTTAGGGCCGTTCGTGCAGCCGGGCCGGACCTCCTGCCTGCGCTGCCGCGACCTGTTCCGGTCCGCGCGGGACCCGGGATGGCCGCGCGCGATGGTGCCGTTCGGCGGTGTGGACGCCGTGCCGAACGGAGCCGGGCGGGCCTGCGACGTGATGCTGGCCACGCAGGTGGCCCTGCTCGCGGCGCTGCACGTGCTGGCCTTCGTCGAGGGCGACCCGCCGCCGACGGTGAACGCCGCGCTGGAGGTGGTGCCGCCGTTCGCCGCCCAGACCCGGCACGAACGGCCGCCGCACCCGGAGTGCGGGTGCGGAGCCGAGGTCCCCGACGGGCCGGGGCCGGCTCCGGCCACGCTCGTCCACAGTTGACAGGGAAAACTTCGCACGGAAGTCATCACCGGACCTGTCCCCGGCTTCTCAGGGTCGTTAGCCTCCCCCATGTTCGTGGTCCAACTGAAGTTCCCAATGGAGGGGGAGGACTTTGACGCGCAGAACACGTACCCGCGCGGCGGCGCTGGCGCTGGCCGTGGCCGCGGCGACGGCCGGCACCACGGCGGCCTTGGCCGCACCGGCGTCGGCCGACGGCTCCGGCAACAACGCCGCCAAGCCGTCCGGCTGCCGGCTCGGCACCGACGGCGCCACCGTGAAGCACGTGATCTATCTGCAGTTCGACAACCTGCACT
>JABFWL010000601.1 GCA_013362315.1 Catenulispora sp.
GGTATAAGAGTCACCAGGGGCCGAGTAGAGAGGAAACGATCATGGGTAGTTTCTTCCGCCTCCTTGCCGCCGGGCCGATGTTCTTCGTCAGCGCCTGGTTGCTGATGCTCATCACCGGCGCCGTACACGCCGACATCGGCGTCCACGCTTTCGGCTACGACACGGCGATGGTGGTGACGATCGGGCTGTGGCTCGCGCTCGCCCCGGCAATCGGTGCGGTCGCCAGGACCGGGTGCAAGCAAGGCACACCACAGTAGCGGCGGGTATAGGCCTTGGCCTTCTCGATGTGACGCGGTGACGGATTATGCGGGGAAGCGGCCGCCGCGCCGCGACTACGAGTTCGACGTCGACTCCGAATCCGACTCCCACTCTGGCTTCGGGCTCGGCGACGAACGATCCGCCGCCACGAAGTACGCCCCGACGATCATCATCACGGCCCCGGCCAGCTGCCACGCCGACGGCCGCTCGCGCAGCACGAAGTACGACAGCACCAGCGAGCCGACCGGCGTGAGCATCAGCAGCGCGGCCGCCGTGTCGCTGGCCAGGGCCGGCGAGGCCCAGGCGACCAGCAGCCAGCCGAGGACCTGACCGCACAGCGCGCTGACGGCCAGCCAGCTGAGCGCGGGCCAGGACGGCGTGAGGTCGACGCCGCGCCACAGGGCCCCGGCGACGAGCGACACCACGGCGCTGACCGCGATGATCGCGGTGTACGTACCGACCACGTGCCCCTGCTGACCGCCGCGCCGCAGCAGGTAGAGGAAGCCGGAATAGCAGATCGCGGCCAGGAGGGCGTTGATGGTCCCCCAGGTCGGATCCGGCCCGGACACCCCACGCTCCAGCACACCGCCGGTGAGCACGATGCCGACCAGCATCGCGGGAAGCACCACGAGGTACCGGAACCGCAGCCGCTCGTGATCGATCCCCAGCGCCAACAGCGGCACGATCAGCACCTGCGCGTTCACCAGCACCGTGGACAAACCAGCGCCCACCTCGAAGATCGCCTGCGTCCACCACAACATGTCCCCGGCGAACAGCGCCCCGGCCACAACCGTGAGCCACGCCTGCCGCGCCGTCCAAGGCTCAGCCTTCCGCCGTTCCCGCACGGCCAGCGCCCCAAGCACCGGCAACGCAAGCAGACACCGGTAGAACGAAGCAGTCCCCGGCGACGCCCCTGACAGGTGGATGAACACGGCCGACGCCGAAACCGCCAGCGCCCCGACCCCCATGGCCGGCACCGGCACGGGCAAGCGCTTCCCCATCAGTGCCATGCGCGGGGCGATACCCGCTGATCCGCGAGTCAGACAACGGACTCGTGAGTCCGCGCGGCAGGTGCTTGTCGCCTTCGTCGTCTTCAGAAACCCGGCGTTCTCAGGGTTCGATGATCCTGGCCACAGCCTCCACCAGCCGCGTCGGCGACAGGGCGCGGCAGCCGGCCGGCTGCCGGTGTGCCGTGGTCCCGGCGTGGTGGAGCCGCTCAGCCCGTTCCTTGATCCCGAGCAGCATCTTGCGCTCCATGATCAGGCTCCCGGGCTCCATGAGATACGTCGACACCGCATCGGTCACCAGCGTCCGCTTCGGTTGGCGGATCCGGTTGCGGCTCACCAGCCGAGTCCGTTCGCCGTCGCCGGGATCGGGATAGAGGCCGAACGACCACACCCACGCGCCGTCATCGGAGCGCATCACCATCGCGTGTTCGGCGTCCAGCACCTCGATACGCATCCGGAGCTTCTCGCCCAGCGGGAGTTCGTCGCCGACCGCGAGCTTCTGCCATTCGGGGACGATCTCGTCGGCGCTGTGCATGTTCAGGCCGAACAGGTTCTCGATCCAGTCGTAGGTGTAGGCGCCGCCGCGGCCCGGCCCCATCTGCACCAGCCAAGGCCAGATCGCCGCGGGCGGCGCGTCGATGCCGATCGCGCGGGTCGAGACGACCGGCGCGTCGGGCAGCAACTCGTCGCCCGCCATCTCGCGGGCGGCCTCGTCAGGCCGCGTACCCCAGTTCAGGCACCGGTCGCGCCCGAACGCCGGATACGCGGCGACCGCGAAGCCGATCAGCCCGCCGGCCACAGCAACCACGGAAAGTCTGCGGTTCACGATGCACCACCTCTGCGAGTTCTCATCAGGTCCGGATCTACGACTCTGGGCCCTCGAATCCCAGCTTTCCGCAGCTCAGGTGGGCGCCACAGGGCCGTCCGGCCTGCTCGGCGACGGACGAACGTCCTGGGTTGTTCGGAAAAGCGGCCAGCGCGGCTGGGCAGCCGGGTCGTCGCCTTCCCGGCCACCCGTTGGGCGCTCAGTTCTTCTGCGCCTTGGCCTCGGTGCCGTTGACGGCGATCTTCCGGGTCGCCGCCTTCGCCGGCGGGGCCAGCGGGACCCGCACAGTGAGGATGCCGCCGCTGTAGGCAGCGGTGATCTCCTCCTCCTTGGCTCCCGCGGGCAGGCGCACGGCGCGGCTGAAGGCGCCGTAGCGGAACTCGGTGTGCCGCTTGTCGTGCTCCGCCGAGGAACGCTCGGCCAGGATGGTGAGCGTGCCCTCGGAGACGACCAGCTCCACGTCGTGCTCGGGGTCGATACCGGGGATCTCGGCGGAGAGCACGTAGGCGTCCTCCTCGAACCGGTCCTCGATGCGGATCGGGTGGAAGTCCATCTTCGGACGCCAGTCCACGATCGCGAACGGGTCGAACCCGAACCACTCGCGCATGTCCAGCACGGTCGGCACGTGCCGGCGGCCGACTTCTGTCATCAGGATCCTCACTTTCCACGTGTCTTCTTTGACAGCACTCACACAACTCCGGCCGAAGAACCGGCATCAGAGCCGAAGGTCCCGCTTCCGGGGACCCGTAGGACTCTGGGTCCTGCGCTCCGGCCGGTGGACGGTGGGGAGCATGGAGAGCTTCGTGTACGGATTCGCTGACGGCGGTCGCCACATGGCGGACCTGCTCGGTGGCAAGGGCGCGGGCCTTGCCGAGATGACGCGGATGGGGCTGCCCGTCCCGCCGGGCTTCACGATCACGACCGAAGCCTGCCGCGTCTACCTGGAGACCGGCCGAGAGCCGGCGCACCTGTCCGAGGAGGTGACGCGCGAGCTGGCGCGGCTCGACGCCGCGGCCCGCGAGCACCTGGGACCGGACCGGCCGATGCTCGTGGCGGTCCGCTCCGGGGCGCGCCTCCGAGCAGATCCGGCCGCTTGCGAAAGGCGTAGCCGCCTCCCCCGGGGCGGCTGTGGGCCGGATCGTCTTCGACTCCCGCGAGGCCGCCGCACGCAAGGCCGACGGGCAGCAGGTGATCCTGGTCCGGCCGCAGACCCGGCCCGAGGACCTGCCCGGGATGCTCGCCTCCGTGGGGCTGCTGACCACCTCCGGCGGGAAGACCTCACACGCCGCGGTGGTCGCACGCGGCCTGGGCGTCCCGTGCGTGTGCGGGGCCGACCAGCTCGACGTCGACCTCGACCGCAAGCGGTTGGCGGCACCGGACGGGACGGTGCTCCGCGACGCCGATTTCGTCTCGCTGGACGGCTCCACCGGCGCGGTCTACGCCGGCCGGGTACCAGTGGTGCCCTCACCACTGGTGAAACACTTCCTTGACGACGATGCGGAACGGCCGATTCTGCCGGCGGCCGGCTCTGAGCCGCCAGCGGTTGAGCCGCGGGATTCGCAGACCGTGATCGGGTCGGTGTTGCGGATTCTGGGCTGGGCCGATGAGCAGCGCCGCCTGGGCATCACAGTGCCCGGGTTGTACGCGACCCAGGTGCGTGCGCTGGCCGAGGCGGCGGCGGAGCTCAAGGCCGAAGGGTGCGACCCGCGACCGGAGATCATGGTGCCGCTGGTCGGCGACGCTCGCGAACTGCGCCTGGTCAAGCGGGAGGCCGAGCAGGTCCTGGCCGAGGTCGCCACGGCCGCCGGCGTCGAGCTCCGCTGCCCGATCGGCACGATGATCGAGCTGCCGCGCGCCGCACTCACCGCCGGCGAGCTGGCCGCCGACGCGGAGTTCTTCTCCTTCGGCACCAACGACCTGACCCAGACCACCTGGGGCTTCTCCCGGGACGACGTCGAAGGGTCCTTCTTCCCCGACTACCTGGACCACGCGGTGTTCGACGTGTCGCCGTTCCAGACCATCGACCGGGTAGTCCTGACGTTGGTCGAGGTCGCCACGGCCGCCGGCCGGGCGGCGCGCCCGGACCTGGAGGCCGGCGTGTGCGGAGAACACGGCGGCGACGCCGCGTCGATCCGCTCCTTCCACAACGCCGGGCTGGACTACGTGTCCTGCTCCCCCTATCGGGTGGCGATCGCGCGCCTGGAGGCCGGGCGGGCCGCGCTGGGAAACGGCTGAACCATGCGGCGCGGCTGGTTGGGCGGGCCCGGTCCGGACAGGTCTTTCGACCTGTCCGGACCGGGCCCGACGGCTCTGAGCAAGCCCGCGACGCCGCGCGAACCTGGAGGTATGGACGTGGAACCGAGCACCACTGCCCGCCGCGCGGTGATCACCGCCGAAGCCCTCGACGACGTGCTCATCGCGCTGACCGCGGCCGGCTACCAGCCCGTCGGGCCCGTCGTCCGAGACAGTGCGATCGTCCTGGACGCCCTGGGCTCGGCCGCCGATCTGCCCCACGGCCGCGGCACCGAGACCAGCCCCGGACACTACCGCCTGCGCGACCGCTCCGACGGCGCGGTGTTCGGCCACTCCACCGGGCCGCAGTCGTGGAAGCAGTACCTCCACCCGGCACGCCGCAAGCTGTGGTCGGCGGACCGGGACCCGGCGAGCGGCGATTTCGCCCCGGAGCCCGTGGCGGAGGTACCGGTCCGCTACGCGTTCGTCGGCGTGCGGCCCTGCGATCTGGCCGCTATCAGGATCCTGAACCGCGCCCTGCGCCGCGACGAGAACGCCGAGGGGCCGTTCATCGTCGCCGTGGAATGCGGCGATCCCGGCGCGACCTGCTTCTGCGCCTCGACCGGCTCGGGCCCGGGATGCACCGACTCCGGCGAGGGCTACGACCTCGCCCTGACCGAGCTCACCGGCAGCGCCGGCCACCGGTTCCTGGTGACCGTCGGCACGGCGCGGGGCGCCTCGATCCTGGACGCCGTCCCGCACGCTGCGGCCCCGCAGTCGGCCGTGATGACCGCGCGGCGGATCGTCGCCGAGGCCCGGGGCCGGATGGGCCGTACCCTCCCGGACACGGATCTGCGGGTCCTGCTGGCCCGCTCCGCCGAGGCCGAGCGCTGGGACGATGTCGCATCCCGGTGCCTGGCCTGCGGCAACTGCACGATGGTCTGCCCGACGTGCTTCTGCACCTCGGTCGAGGACACGACCGACCTGACCGGCGACCACGCCGAGCGGTGGGAGTCCTGGGACTCCTGCTTCGACATCGACTACTCCTATATCCACGGCGGCGCGGTCCGCACTTCGGCGAAGAGCCGCTACCGCCAGTGGCTCACCCACAAGTTCGGCACCTGGCACGACCAGTTCGGCTCCTCCGGGTGCGTGGGCTGCGGGCGCTGCATCGCCTGGTGCCCGGTCGGAATCGACGTCACGGAGGAACTCGCCGCACTGGACGAAACGATCGAGCCGGAGACCGCGCGATGACCACCACCCCGACCACCCCGACCACCCCGATCGCCCAGAACTCCCAGAACGCCCAGAACACCCGGACCGCGACGAGCTCGGCGCCGATGGTCCCGGCCCGCTACCGCGTCGTCGCCAACCACCGCGACACCGCCGACACCCACACGCTGCGGCTGGCGCCGCTGGATCAGCCGATCCCGAGGTTCCGCGCGGGCCAGTTCACGATGGTCTACGTCTTCGGCGTCGGCGAGATCCCGCTGTCGGTCAGCGGCTCGCCGCTGGTCGGCGACGACACCCTGGTGCACACGGTGCGGGCGGTCGGCGCGGTGTCCGCGGCGCTGTGCCAGGCCGGGCCGGGCTCGATCGTCGGCGTGCGCGGCCCGTTCGGCACCGGCTGGGACGTCGAGGACTCCCTCGGGCGCAACCTGCTGTTCGTCGCCGGCGGCATCGGGCTGGCGCCGCTTCGCTCGGCCCTGCTGGAAGCCCTCGGCACCCGGGATCGTTTCGGGTTCATCACGGTGCTGGCGGGTGCCAAGGTCCCCGCCGAGCACCTGTACCGGGATGAAGAGGAATCCTGGCTCGCCCACGGCGCGGTGGTGCTGCGCACCGTCGACCGGCTGGAGCCCGACCCCTGCACCCTGCAGGTACCGGCCTGGGACGGCTCGGTCGGGCTGGTCACCGACCTGCTCGCTGGCCTGCGTGCGCGCCCGGAGCACACGACCGCATTCGTCTGCGGACCCGAGGTGACGATGACCCACACCGGTTCGGCGCTGCTCGAGCTCGGGATCCCGGCGCACCGGATCGAGGTCTGCCTGGAACGGAACATGCGATGCGGCCTCGGTATCTGCGGCCACTGCCAGCTCGGGCCGGACTTCGTCTGCCTGGACGGCCCGGTGACCACCTTCGACCACGCCGAGCCGCTGCTCGCGATCTGCGAGTTGTGAGCGGGAGGAAGCGGAGATGACCGGCAAACCGAAGGTGGCGGTCTTCAAGTTCGCCTCCTGCGACGGCTGCCAGCTGACCTTGCTGGACTGCGAGGACGAACTCCTGGCCCTGGCCGACGCCGTCGAGATCGCCCACTTCACCGAGGCGACCCGGACCTCGCTGCCCGGACCCTACGACCTCGCGCTCGTCGAAGGCTCGATCACCACGCCCGAAGACGCCGAGCGGATCGAACAGGTCCGCGCGCAGTCGAAGTTCCTGGTGGTGATCGGCGCCTGCGCGACCGCGGGCGGGATCCAGGCCCTGCGGAACTTCGGCGACGTACGGGAGTTCACGCAGGCCGTCTACGCCCGCCCCGATTACATCAGCACCCTGGCACACTCGACCCCGATCGCCGACCACGTCCCGGTCGACTTCGAGCTGCGCGGCTGCCCGATCGACCGCGGCCAGCTGCTGGAGGTGATCACCGCCTTCCTGGCCGGACGCAAGCCGCGCATCCCCGACCGCAGCGTCTGCTACGAGTGCAAGGCCCGCGGCCTGGTCTGCGTCACCGTCGCCCACGGCACGCCGTGCCTCGGCCCGGTCACCCACGCCGGCTGCGGCGCGATCTGCCCGGCCTTCGCCCGCGGCTGTTTCGGCTGCTTCGGCCCGGCCCGCGGCGCCAACACCCCGGCCCTCATTGAGCTCCTGCACCAGCAGGGCGAATCCCCGGAGCGGATCGCCCGGTTCTTCCACACGTTCAACGCCGCCAGCCCGGCTTTCGCCAAGGCGTCGCAGGATGCCGCAGCCCCGGAGGACATGCCATGAGCCACCTGCACGAACGCACCCTGCGCGTCGGCTCGCTCGCCCGCGTTGAAGGCGAGGGCGCGATGCACGTCCGCCTCGACGGGGCCGGCCGGGTCGAGACCGCGCGGCTGGAGATCTACGAGCCGCCCCGGTTCTTCGAGGCGTTCCTGCGCGGGCGGGACTTCGCCGAGGCGCCGGACATCACCGCGCGGGTGTGCGGGATCTGCCCGGTGGCGTACCAGATGAGCGCCTGCCTGGCGATGGAGGACGCGTGCGGCGTCCGGGTCGGCGGGCAGCTCGCGGAGCTGCGGCGGCTGTTGTACTGCGGGGAGTGGATCGAGAGCCACGCACTGCACGTCCACCTGCTGCACGCCCCCGACTTCCTGGGCTACCCCAGCGGCATCGACATGGCCCGGGACCACCGCGCGGACGTCGAGCGCGGACTGGAGCTGAAGAAGATCGGCAACGCTCTGATGGAACTGGTCGGCGGCCGCGCGATCCATCCGGTCAACGTCCGCATCGGCGGGTTCCACCGAGTGCCGACACGGTCGGAGCTGGCAGCTTTCGCGCCGACGCTGCGGCGAGCGCTGGAACTGGCTCTGGAGACGGTCATCTGGGTCGCGGGCTTCGACTTCCCCGAGGCCCACCTCAAACACCGGTTCCTGGCCGTCAACCAGGAAGCGCGCTACCCGATCGACAGCGGTACCGGCGTGCTCACGGACACCGGGGTCGGCTATGACGTGCGGCACTTCGAGGACTACGTCTTCGAATATCAGGTCCCACACTCGACCGCGCTCTACGCACAGCTCGCCGACGGTACCGCCTATCTGACCGGCCCCCTGGCCCGCTACAGCCTGCATTCGGCGAAGCTCTCCCGGTACGCCGCCACCGCGGCGAAGGCCGCCGGGCTGGGCGCCGAGTGCCGTAACCCCTTCCGGAGCATCGTCGTACGCGCGGTGGAGATCGTGTACGCGGTCGAGGAAGCGCTGCGGATCATCGAGCAGTATGAACCGCCAGACCGGCCGTTCGTACCGGTGGAACCGTGTGCCGGGCGCGGCTGCGGTGTGACCGAGGCTCCGCGCGGGCTGCTGTACCACCGCTATGACCTCGCCGAGGACGGCACCATCACCGCCGCCCGCATCGTGCCGCCTACGGCACAGAACCAGGCCGCGATCGAGGCCGAACTCTGCGACCTGGTGCAGGCGCACCACACGGGGATGGACGACGAGGCCCTGACGCACCTGTGCGAGCAGGCGATCCGCAACCACGACCCGTGCATCTCCTGCTCGGCGCACTTCCTCGACCTGCACGTGGACCGGCCATGAGAGGCGGGGCACCGGTGGTGATCGGCGTCGGCAACGACTTCCGGCACGACGACGGCGCCGGCCCGGCCGTGCTGGCCGTGCTTCAGGCGGCCCGGGAGGTGCTGCCGGACGGCGTGCGGCTGGCGGTGTGCGACGGGGAGCCGACACGGATGATCGAGCTGTGGGACCACGCGCGGCTGGCGATCGTGGTGGACGCGGCAGCGCCCGATCCCGGTGCGGGGCTGCTGCCCGGGGCCGTAGTGCGGTGGGAGATGCCGCGCGAACCGGCCGCGGGCCGGACGGCGGCCGGCGTCGCGCCTCCCATCCGCTCCGACTCCTCCGGCACCCACGCGCTCGGTCCGGGAACCGCCGTCCGCCTGGCCCGGGTCCTGGACCGGCTCCCGGAACGGCTGCTGCTTCTGGCGATCGTCGGCGCCGACTTCCGGCCCGGGCCCGGCTTGTCCGAGGCGGTCACGGAGACGGTCGCGCACGTCGCGCGGGAGGTCGCGGCGCGACTACGGCGACAGGGTCCTTCGGCCCAGTCCGGTGGGGACCTCGGACCGTGGCCCCTATCGCAGCCCCACACCAGGCTGAAGTCATGACCAGCGATGTCGATGCGGCTCGCCCCCGCGTGGCGGCCAGGCACTGGGAAGTCCGCGGGACGGTGCAGGGTGTCGGCTTCCGGCCCTTCACCCACCGCCTGGCCACCGAGCTCGGCCTGTCCGGTTCGGTGCGCAACGTCGACGGAGCCGTCGAGATCGACGCCGCCGGGAATCCGGCCGACCTGGATCGGTTCCGGACGCGGCTGGCCGCCGAGGCGCCGCCCCTGGCCTTCATCACCAGTATCACCGAGCGCGAGCTGAGCAGCCCCGGCCCCCTTGAGGACGATCCGGCGTTCGTCATCCTGTCCAGCGCGAAGGAGCACCGCGCCGATTTCGCCGAGATCCCGCCCGACGCCGCCATCTGCGACGCCTGCCTGGCCGAGCTTTTCGACCCGGCCGACCGCCGCCACCGCTATCCGTTCATCAACTGCACGGACTGCGGACCGCGCGCCACGATCATCGACGACCTGCCGTACGACCGCTCCCGCACCTCGATGGCGGGCTTCCCGCTGTGCCCCGAGTGCGCGGCCGAATACTTCGACTCCTCGAACCGCCGCTTCCACGCCGAGCCGGTCGCCTGCCCGGTCTGCGGTCCCGAGCTGAGCTGGTGGTCCTCCCCCGAAGACCCGGACTGGGCCGAGGCCGCCGGCGACGCTGCCCTCGCGTTCGCCGTCGCCCGCCTGGAGACCGGCGGCATTGTGGCGATCAAAGGCCTGGGCGGCTATCAGCTGGTGTGCGACGCCACCGACCAGGACGCGGTCGCCCGGCTACGGGCCGGCAAGCACCGCCCGGACAAGCCGTTCGCGGTGATGGCCCGCGACCTGGCCGCCATCAAGGCCCTGACTTGCGTGACCAGCGCCGAGGAACGGTTGCTGACCTCGGCGGCCCGCCCCATTGTGCTGGTGCGGCCGTGGCCTGAGGGGAATCCGCGCCTGGCCCCCGGCATCGCGCCGAACGCCCCTCGCCTGGGCCTGTTCCTCCCCACCACTGCCCTGCACCACCTGCTGCTGCGCGGCATCGACCGGCCGCTGGTCGTCACCAGCGGCAACCTCGCCGACGCGCCGATCGTCATCGACGACGACGCGGCCCGCGAAGTCCTCGGTCCGGTGTGCGACGGGATCCTGGCCCACAACCGGCCGATCCGCGCGCGCTACGACGACTCGGTCGCGCGCGTCGTCGCCGACCGGACGCAGCTGATCAGGCGCGCTCGCGGCTACGCTCCGGCGGCGGTCGACCTGCCGATCCCCGCCTCCCGGCCGCTGCTGGCCGTCGGAGCGCAGCTCAAGCACACCTTCACGCTCGCCGTCGGCCGCCACGCCCTGGTCGGACCGCACACCGGCGACCTGTCCGGCCTGCGGACCCTGGAAGCCTTCAACGAGGCCGCGGCGCGCATGGAGTACATCCACCGGGTGAAACCCGAGCTGGCTGTCCACGACCTGCACCCGGGATATCTGTCCACGCAGACCGTGTGCGACTGGAGCGCCGGCAAGCGGATGGCCGTCCAACACCACCACGCGCACATCGCCTCCTGTGCCGCCGAGCACGGCATCACCACGCCGGTCCTAGGCGTCGCCTACGACGGCCTGGGCCTCGGCGACGACGGGACGCTGTGGGGCGGCGAGGTGCTCTTGGCAGACCTGCGCTCGTACCGACGGCTGGCCCGGTTCGGCAGGGCGCCGATGCCCGGCGGCGAGGCCGCGGTCCGCCACCCCCTGCGGATGGCCCTGGGCTATCTGGTCAGCGGCGAGGACCTCGGCGGAGCCCGCCCGAGCTCCTCTCAGCTCAGCAGTTTCCTGGCCGGTCTGTCGAGCCGCGAGCCGGAACTGGGTACGGTGCTGCGCCTGGCGAGCTCGGGCGTCCGCTCCCCGCACATCTCCAGCGTCGGGCGGCTGTTCGACGCCGCCTCGGCGATCCTCGGACTGTGCGACCACGCCGGCTACGAAGGGCAGGCCGCCGTCGCGCTGGAAGCCGTCTCCGACGGTGCGCTCGCCGATCCGCTGCCCTGGCGGATCGCCCGCCACGACGGGCTGTGGGTGCTGGACTCCGTCGCGATGCTCACCGCACTGCTGACGAGCGTCCAAGACCAGACCCCTGTGCCCGAACTCGCCGCGGCGTTCCACGAGGCCCTGGCCATGGCGACCGCGGGCCTGGTGCGCAAGTGCGCCGCCGACACCGGCGTGCGGACAGTGTGCCTGTCCGGCGGCGTGTGGCAGAACCAGCGGCTGACCACGGCCGTGGCGGACGCGCTGTCCGACGACGGCTTCCGAGTACTGACCAACGAGCGCGTGCCGACCAACGACGGCGGCATCAGCTACGGACAGGCGGCGATCGCAGCCGCCCGGACCACCGACCGATAGGAGGGACGCTGCCATGTGCCTGGCGATCCCCGGACGTCTGGAATCACGGGAGGACACGTATCCGTTCCCGACCGGCGTCGCCGACTTCGGCGGCATCCGCAAACAGGTGTGCCTGGCCTTCGTGCCCGAGGCGGCGGTCGGCGACTACGTCCTCGTGCACGTGGGCTACGCGATCAGCAGCATCGACGAGGCCGAGGCGCTGCGGACGCTGGAGGTACTGCGAGCCATGGACGTCGTCGAGACCGAGCTCGCGGGAGGGCCCTCGTGAAGTACCTGGACGAGTACCGCGACCCGGCGCTGGCCCGGCGATTGCTGGCCGAGCTCGGCGCGGTGGCGACGCGGCCGTGGCACCTCATGGAGGTCTGCGGCGGCCAGACCCACACCCTGGTCCGCCAGGGCATCGATGAACTGCTTCCGGCCGGCATCCGGATGATCCACGGACCGGGCTGCCCGGTGTGCGTGACGCCGATCGAGACCATCGACCGGGCGCTGGCGATCGCGGCCGCCCCGGGCGTCGTGTTCACCAGCTTCGGCGACATGCTGCGCGTACCGGGGACCACGACGAGTCTTTTGCAGGTGAAGGCCGCGGGCGGCGACGTACGCGTCGTCTACTCCCCCGCCGACGCGGTACGGATCGCCGCCGAAGAACCGGACAAGCAGGTCGTGTTCCTCGCGGTCGGCTTCGAAACCACGGCTCCAGCCAATGCCGCGGCCGTCCTGCTGGCCGACGAACTGGGGCTGGAGAACTTCAGCATCCTGGTCAGCCACGTCCTGGTGCCGCCGGCGCTCACCACGATCCTGGACGACCCGGAGTGCGTCGTCGACGGCTTCCTGACCGCCGGGCACGTGTGCGCGGTCATGGGCTGGACCGAGTACGAGCCGATCGCCGAGCGCTACCGGGTGCCGCTCGTGGTCACCGGCTTCGAGCCGCTGGATCTGCTCGAAGGCATCCTGATGGCGGTGCGGCAGCTGGAGGAGGGGCGGTACGAGGTCGAGAACCAATATGTGCGCGCCGTTCGCCGCGGCGGCAACGAGATCGCACAGGACACCATCCGTCGCGTCTTCCAGGTCTCGGACCGGATCTGGCGCGGCATCGGAACCATCCCGGCCAGCGGGCTGGCGCTCGCGCCGGAATACGAGCGTTTCGACGCGGCAGTCAAGTTCGCCGACGTCTCCTCCTCTGTCGATGAACTGCCGACCGAATGCATAGCCGGACAGATCCTCACCGGCGCGAAGCTGCCGACGGACTGCCCCGCCTACGGCACGCGCTGTACACCGATGCACCCGCTCGGCGCGCCGATGGTGTCCTCGGAAGGCACGTGCGCGGCGTTCCACACGGCGGGGCGGACGAGGCCGCCGGTCTCAGCGGCGGCTTCGGCCACCGGTTAGAAGGGAAACTCTGCGATGACCGTCAACCCCCTGCTCGCCGCCTGTCCGGTCCCGGCCGCCGAGACCGAGCACGTGCTGCTCGGCCACGGTTCCGGCGGCCAGCTGTCCGCCGGGCTGCTGCGCGAGGTGATCCTGCCGGCGTTCGGCGCGGGCGCGGACTCGGAACAGGCCCCGCTGGAGGACGCCGCGGTCGTGTCGCTGGACACCGCCGAGGTGGTCATGAGCACCGACTCGTTCGTCGTGGACCCGCTGTTCTTCCCCGGCGGCGACATCGGCGCGCTGGCGGTCCACGGCACGGTCAACGACCTGGCGATGATGGGCGCCATGCCGCGCGCCCTCGCTGTGGCGTTCATCATCGAGGAGGGCTTCGGCCTCGATGAGCTCTCGCGGGTCTGCCGTTCCCTCGGCCAGGCCGCGCGTGCCGCCGGAGTCCAGGTGGTGACCGGCGACACCAAGGTCGTCGGCCGCGGTGCGGCGGACCGGCTGTTCATTACCACCACCGGCATCGGCGAGCGCCTACCCACGGCCCGGCCGTCGGCCTCGCGCGTGCGGCCCGGCGACGTGCTGCTGCTGTCCGGGCCGATCGGCCGGCACGGGATCACGATCCTGTCGACCCGGTCCAGTCTCGGCTTCGAGTCCGAGATCGCTTCCGACTCGCAGCCGCTGCACCGCGTGGTCGCGGCGGCGACAGCGGCCGGCGGAGACGCCGTCCGCGCGATGCGCGACCCCACGCGCGGCGGCGTCGCCTCGGCGCTCAACGAGCTGGCCGCCGCCTCCGGCGTGGGCGTCGTGGTCGAGGAGACCGCGCTGCCGGTGCCCGGGCCGGTGGCGGCGGCCTGCGACCTGCTGGGCCTGGACGTCCTGCACGTCGCCAACGAGGGCTGCCTGCTGGCCTTCGTCGCACCGGAGTCCGCCGACGACGTCCTGGCCGCGATGCGTTCGCGTCCGGAGTCGGCCGGCGCCGTCCGGATCGGCCAGGCCGTGGCCGAGCATCCGCGGCGGGTCGTGGTCCGCACCTCGGTGGGTGCGACCCGGGTACTGGACATGCTGGTCGGGGAGCAGCTGCCGCGGATCTGCTGAGCCGCCAGGCGGCCGGAGCTTCGGCGGTCAGTGCGACGGTGGTCGGTGCGACGGTGGTCGGTGCGGTGGCGGTCGGTGCGGTGGCGGTCGGTGCGGTGGCGGTCGGTGCGGTGGCGGTCGGT
>JABFWL010000312.1 GCA_013362315.1 Catenulispora sp.
GCACGATCATCGGCCTGGACCTCCTCAACAACCAACTCGAGGTCGGCGACCAAAGCCAGGCGGGCTACCTGGTCACCGACGACGGCCACATCCTCGTCTTCGCCGTCCTCGTCAACGGCGCCGCGACCGCGGACATCCAGAGCTTCCTGAACATCTACGGCGATACCAACGAGATCTCCGCGCTGCTCCAACAGGAAGCTTCGGGGCGCTCGTGCTGCAGACCCGCCTGAAGGTAGGCGTCGACGGTGGCCCCGGCACGTTCGACTTCTTCCACACCGAGCTGCTCGGCTGCCGCCTGCAGCACCCGGTCGCGAGTGTGCGCGATCCGCGGTGGCTGTTGTCCGATGCTTTCCTGTTCTACGGATGCGCGCTGGCCGGCGGTGCGCTGCTGCTCGGTCACGCGTCGATCGTGGTGGTCGCCGGCCTGATCACCTTCAGCGACCGCTTTGACAGCAGGCCGGGACCCTGCCTCGACGTGCTGTCAAACAGCAGAGTGTGGCGCGGTTCCGGAGCGGTTCACCGGCGCAGCGGAAGAACCGCAGGGTTCCGCGACTCGGTGACCAGATCTCCGCCGGGTCACAGTGCGGCTGTTCTGGCGCGGGATCAGGCTGGCGGAGGGCTCTGGTCAGCAGCAGGCTTTCCTCCAGCAAGTCGCGTTTGTCGAACCGCCGTCGAAGACGGTAATCGAAGCGCTTCGCATAAGCACAAGCGCACAGGATGGCCGTCCAGAGCCTCCTTAATTTTCCGCAGGGTATCGACACTCAGCTTGGTCGCGCGTTCGGCGGGGTGGACCTGTCGGAAGGACAGTGGCAGAAGCTGGCTCTCGCGCGCGCGTCGATGCGCCTGGCTCCGCTGCTGTTCGTCCTCGACGAACCCACGGCGTCGTTGGACCCGCCCAGCGAGCACGCGATCTTCGAGCGCTATATGGAACGTGCCCGGTCCATCGCCCCTGGCGGCATCACTGTGATCGTCTCGCACCGGTTCTCGACGGTCGCCGGTGCCGATCTCATCCTGGTGCTGAAAGGTGGCCGCCTCGTGGAAGCCGGCTCGCACGAGGAGCTTCTCGCCAACTCTTCGACCTACTCTGAGCTCTACTCGTTGCAGCAGACTGCCTACTCCAGCGCTACGTGAGAGGCCGCAGTGTCGATCACCATTAGCGACGCCGCAAGGCACGTGCTCGGACGGATGTGAGCAGAACCCGTCACGCGTGTAGGCCACGGTTCGGGTGTCAGCTCATGTGCCGGCCCGGATCAGGCGGGTCGCCTCGACGCCGTCCACATTCGGCATGCGGACGTCCATCAACACCGCGTCCGGCCGCAGTTCGAGGGCCAGGGCCGCCGCCTGGGTACCGTCAGCCGTCTCGCCGATCACGGACATGTCGGGTACCTGCTGCAGGATGGCCCGGAAACCGGTACGGACAAGAGCCTGGTCGTCGGCCAGCAGAACCCGGATCATGCGTGGCTATCCCCGATCGGCAGTTCGGCGCTCCGTGCGGACGTGGGTGCCGGTTCGCCGTACCTGGTCCACGAGCGCGGGCAGCTGCGCGAGTCCGGGCTGCGGGTGCCATGCGTCGCCGACCTCGCCCAGCGCGCCGAGCACGCGGCGCATGTCAGCCAGGGATTCGCGGCCGGTGTGCACGATCGCCGCGAGCGCCGCCCGGGTCTCGGCCGGCTCGACGTCCAACGCCGCCTCTCCGCCCATGGCCTGGACACGATCAGCGACAGGCCGTGGGCCACAACGTCGTGCAACTCTCGGCTGATCCGCGCGCGCTCGGCGGGGACGGCGAGGGCGCCCAATTGCTCGCGCTCACGCTCGAGGTCCCGCGCCCGCGCGGCGATCTGGTCCAGGTACGCGCGCCGGCTACGGACCCGGAGCCGGCCGCCCACCCGGCGACCAGCAACGAGCCGAGCACCACCGGGCCGCTCCACCGGGCCGCGTCGCCCGGACGCCCACCGGCGACGAACTCGGCCCGGCCGGGAGCAGGAGCCGTGTGGGTCACCTGGAAGGCGAGCACCGGCAAGCCCGGCACCAGCCGACCGCGCAGCGCGTACGCGCCACTCCAGCAGGCGAGGATCAGCAGCAGGCCGGCGAGGGTGGCCATCCACCACAGCACACCGCGCTCCGACGACTGGTCGGGCAGCAGTGCCACGACGAGCAAGCCGACGGCAGGTGCCGCCTCGTGTACCGCCGCCCATCGCGCCCGCTTGCCCATGACCGTCGGAGAATACCGGTCCTCGGTGGGCCGGAGCGTCTGTCGCCAGACCGATTCCAGGTACCTCTGAGGACAGACCGAGATCGAGACTCGGCGCCGATGCCGCCAGCCGATCACCGAGCGCAGGCTTGCCGGCATGACCACACATCGAACCACGCGGCGCACCGCGCTCGGACTGCTCGGCCTCGGCGCGGTGCCGGCCGTCGCGGGTGGACTGTCCGCCATCGGCGACCCGTCCCGGACGGCCGATGCGAGCGACCGGGCGCGACAGGGCCCGGTGCCCGCCGATCTGCTGCCCGGCGGGGCGCTGGACACGTTGATCGCGCAACGGGCGGCCGCCGTCCGTCAGGCTCGGCGGGAGGTCCATGGCTGACGCCGTGCCTGCGTCTGACCTGGCCGAATTGCGCATGCAGGACGACGGCTGGGGCTGTTCACCCGGAACCTCTGGCTGGACGATGAGATCGGCTGGATCGGTGAGCTCCTGAAGATGGTCACTCCCTCGGGGGCTCACCGCTGCCGCGAGGCAAGGCTGTGGGCGATGAACGTCAGGAGCGGCTGGTGGTGCTGATGCGCGGCCTTGGTCAGCAGGCCGATTCCCCACCAGATCAACACGCCGATTATCGACAGGACGATCGCCTGGAGCGTATCGGCGGCCGCGCTCGAAGTGGCCGGCTTGTCCCGGTTGGCCAACGTCCGCGCAGCTTTCGGCCTGGACTTGGAGAAGGTGGACGAGGTCCGGCGGCGGGTGCTCCCCTGATGGATGTTGGGAGCGATCGGGACGTGCCCGCGGTACAGGCCCGGGCCCGCACCGCCATGGCCGTAGCGGTAGCCGGTGGTGGAGGGCGGCGGGGTGGGCCGGTGGCCGCTCGACAGATGGTGGTTGTGCATACCTGCTCCTTGCTCGTCGGGAAAAGCGCCGTCGTATTGGACAGCAACGGCAGGGCAGGTTCGTGACAGCCCGCAACCAAGATCTTTTCTACGCAGGTCACAGAACTCTGACTCAAGATTCTTTTCTACAGAGCGTCACAGATGGACGACGCCGGAGCTATATGAGATGTGGGGCCACTGAGTTGCCGGGCCAGCCACGAGCCGACACGACGGTGCCCCCGTGCGCGGCGCCGACCGATATAGCGGAAGGAAAGCTATGAGCGAGCTGGAGGATCTCGACCGCACCGATGAGGACCGGCCCTTCGTCGAACAGCTCTTCAGAGACTACGGGACCGGCCTGACCAGCTATTGCAGTCGGCTGGTGGGTTTCCATGACGCCGGAGACGTACTCCAGCAGGTGTTCTTGGGCCTGATCGAGAAGCCGGAGAATTGCGAGAAACTGCGCGGCTACGAGCCGGGCCACCGTGAGGGATGGCTGCACCTGACGGTGTATCGCGAGGCACTCCGCCAGCTGAAAAAGCGGCGTCGCGACGAGCCGACCGGCGAGACGCCGGAAAGCCCCGAGGCCAAGGATCCGATCGACGGCTGGCTCGCTGCCAAGCACGCGAAGACGCTTCTGGAGCAGATGCGACAGGCCCTCGACGAATGGGACCTGACACTGTTGCAGGTGTGGCTCGACGCCAAGGAGAAAGGGATCTCCTATGCGCAAGCAGCCACCGAGCTCGACATGGAGGCGGACGCGCTCCGCCAAGCGGTACACCGGATGGTCGATCCGGAGAAGGGGCGCCTGCGCGAGGCGATTCTCACCGTCTATCTGCACGACACCCAAGGGGGCGGGTGCAAGGACGAGAAGCTGAGGAAAGCGGTCAGCGGGGACCTGAACGCGCAACTGCGCGCCAAGGTCGCCCGGCATGTGGCCAGATGCTCAGACTGCCAGAACACCCGAAAGGAGCTGCCGGTCCTAGCCGGGGTGCACGGTGTGCTGCCGCTGCTACTGCCGCCACCGCATGTCCATGAGCAGGTGGTGCACGAGGTGGGGTACGCAACATCGACGCCGCAGTCGCCGGCGACTGCGACACCCGAGGCAGGCGTCTCCGCCACCGTGCTGCACCAGCCTCAGCCCGTTGCGGCTCAGTCCCCGCCGATGAGGCCCGAAGCCACCAGGAACCACACGACGATCACACGCAGGGTGCCCACCCGCAGGCGTCGCCGTGCCCTGCTTCTCCTGCTGCTACTGCTGCTCGGCGCGTGGACCGGCGCGCCGACTTACGCCGCCCACCTGTACCAGAGCACCGTGGCTCCGATGACTCAGAATGCGGCACCGGCCAACACGCCTGAACGCATCGTGCCATCGAACACCCCCCGGCCAGTCGCGAAGATCGCACCGACAAGCACCACCGCCCCGCCTTTGAAGACCGCGCCTTCCCACACCGCCGCGCCGCCCATCCGCAGCAGCACGTCGACTCCGGTCACAGCTGCACCGTCCACGACAACGACCGCAACAGCGCCCAACCCGACCTTGCCAACGCCCACCGTTTCGCCACCACCGACCGTCAGCGCTCCACCGAAAGCCTCGCCTCCGTCCGCCGACAGCACCGCGCCTTCTGCGACCATCGGCTTGACCAAACCGGCACCGGCGATCAGCAAACCGCTGGCAACAGCGACACCTTGCGGACTCCACGTCACCGCCGCCGTCACCAACGCGACCAGCAGCGCCGTGAACTACCTTCTCTCCGGCGCAGGGCCGACGAGCGTCGTGCCCATGAACGGCTCCCCGCTGGCCGCGGATCTCTACCCCCTTGATCGCCCCGGCCCGGGGGAGTTCACGCAGAACCTCCAGGTGACCTGGTGGATCAGCGCCACGAACGGCACGAAAACGGTGTTCACACTCGGAGTGACCCAGACCGTCGCCGTTTGCGAACACCCCACTCCGGTGCATTGACGTTGTGGGTGCCGAATTCTCGTCCGCGCTGGTGGCAGGCGATTGGTCAGCCCAAGCGGGCGGCGGTGTCTGCCTGCTGATCGTTCGAGTGCCGACATCGTTGACCTGAACGTGCGAAGACGCGACCGACTCGGCGGCATCCTGCACGAGTACGAGCACGCCGCCTGACCTGCAAGGATGAGATTATCGGCACCCACGCGGTCAGCTGGCGAGGCAGACGAGCCCGTTGACCGAGTAGTCCGTGGGCGATGCGAGTGAAGCCGTCCACGTGCCCTGGAAGCCGAACGTTACGTTGCCGCCTGCCGGAATGCCGGCGTTCCAGCTCAGGTTCCGCGCCGTCACCGCGGCACCGTTCTGGCTCACGGTGGCACTCCAGGAGTTCGTGATCTGCTGGTCGCCTGGGAAGTTGAAGGCGAGCGTCCAGGCGTTGATCGCGCTGCTGCCCGTGTTGCTGATGGTAACGGCGGCGACGAAGCCGCCGGGCCACTGGGACTGGACCGCGTACGTGACCTGGCAGGTGCTCGGTGCCGTACTCGGTGGCGGGCTGGACGACGTGCCGCCGGTCGAGACCGTGTTCGACGCGAGCGAGAGGTTGCCGATCGCGTCCCGGGCCCGGACGTAATACGTGTGCGGCGGCGCTGCGAGCGGGACCGTGGCCGTGGTGCCGGTGACGGTGGCTATCAGCGTGGAGACGAACAGGCCGTCGAACTGGTACACGTTGTATCCGGTCACGCCGCCGTTGTCGGTCGACGGGGACCAGGTCAGGATGGCGTCGGCCGGGCCCACCGAGCTGACCGCGAGGTTCGTCGGCATGCTGGGCGGCGTGGTGTCCGGGCCGGTGTCCGTGACCGGTGTGACCACGACGATGCTCGCCGCGCCGGCCGAGTAGTGCCCCAGGATGTCCTTCGCCCGGACTGTGAACTGGTACTGGGACGCAGGCTGGATATTCGAGGTGATGGTGGCCGAGGTGACGTTGCCGGCGACACTGGTCGTCCAGAGCACATCGTTGAACGCCCGGGCGTACTGGATGTCGTATTCGGCGATCGAGATGGCGCCCGTAGGCACTGCCGTGGTCCAGGTGAGCCTGACCGAGGTGGAAGTGACCGTGGCGGCCAGGTTGGTGGGCGGGGACGGCGGTGCGTCGGTGGGATTGACCGTGGGTGTTGCCGCCGGCACCGGGCCGATGGCGGCGCCCACGTTGGCTGTCAACCCGACCCCGATGGTGGCGGCCACTGCGACGAGCAGAGTGCCGGTCCATAGCCCTACACGACGTGGTATCGCAAAGGATTTCGAGGCGGACATGCAGTGAAATTCTCACCACCATTGACGCTCGTCAAACGGCCCCGGACCCGGCCCCCCGCCGGAACCGTCCGAACTGGACAGCCGGACGGCGGCGCCTATGAAAGAACGCGAAAATATCCGTGAGCACGATCTTCGAAGTCGCGAGGATGCCGGGTGTTCGGCGGTCAGCGTTCCGTCAGGGTTACCCATCTGATGAACTGTCCGCTGTCGCGGAGGCTGCAGATGATTCTCAGGGAGATCGATTCAGGGTCTTTCGGGGCTGGGCTGACGCTGTGGGTGCCGAGAATGTCGTCCGTGCTGGTGGGGGAGGGTTTGCTCGGCCATCTCGTAGTGGCGCCGTTTGGGCGGTCTTCTACGCCTCGTCGAGGTAGTTCGGCGATGATGGCGGGTCTTCGAGGTTGGCCGTGCTTGGCGGACGAAACCTTCTATCAGGGCCTTGACGCATGTAGACCGCCCGTGGCGCTCAGTGATCATTCGAGTTGCGAAGCTTGAAAGATCACACGAAGGGCCACGGGCTTGTCCAACGATACGACGCGGCTGTTCGGCCTGAACGGGGTGGCGGTGGTCGGCGTCGAGGTCGCCGACGACGACATCCCGATGCTGGCCCTGGTGACCTGCGATGAGCAGGCCCGATGCTGTCCCGGCTGTGGCGTGCGCTCCGAGCGGCCGCATTCCTGGGTGTGCACGCGTCCACGCGATCTGCCGGTGGCCGGGCGGCGCACCGGCCTGGCCTGGACCAAGCGGCGGTGGCGCTGCCTGAACCAGCAGTGCCGGCGCATGACGTTCACCGAGTCGCTGCCGGGCATCCCGCCGCGCTCGCGGCTGACATCCAGGCTCCGCACGTCGATCGGGGAAGCGGTCGCCAACGGCAGGCGAACGGTGGTGCAGTCCGCACGGGACCATGAGGTCTCCTGGCCGGTGGCGAACGCCGCGTTCACGACGGCGGCCCAGGCCGCGCTGCCGAAGGACACGCCGCCGGTGACGCATCTGGGGATCGATGAGACCCGGCGCGGGAAGGCGAAGTTCCGGCTGGTGGAAGGCCCGGACGGCGGCGAGGTGTGGGAGGTCGTCGCCGACCGCTGGCATGTCGGGCTGGTCGACCTGAGCGGCGGCGCCGGACTGCTCGGGCAGGTCGAAGGCCACACTGCCGCGAGCGTCTCGTCCTGGATCGACAAGCAGTCCGCGCTCTGGCGGGCCGGGGTCCAGGTGGTCGCGATCGACATGTGCACCGTGTTCAAGGCCGCCGTGCGCGACTCGCTGCCGCACGCGAGGCTGGTGGTCGACCGGTTCCACGTTGCGCAATTGGCGAATGCGGCCGTGACCGAGGTCCGCCGCCGGGTCACCGTCCAGCACCGCGGCCGGCGCGGCCGCAAGGGCAATCGGGAGTGGGAGTTGCCGAACCGCCTGACCAGGTCTGCCGCCCGCATGCACGCCGATCACCTCGACCCGATGGTCGCCGACCTCAAAGCGCTGCCGAAGCAGATCGGCGAGCCGATCCTGGCAGCCTGGAACTGCAAGGAAGACCTGATGGACCTGCTGGCGCTGCACGGCACGAACCCCGACCGGACCACGATCTGTCGGCTGCTCACCGCGTTCTACGAGTCCGCCGCCGCCAGCGGGCTGCCGGAGCTGGAACGTCTGGCGACCACAGTCTCCACCTGGTGGCCGCAGATCCTCGCGGCGATCACGACCGGCGTCACCAACGCCGCGAGCGAGGGGATCAACCGGGCGATCAAAACTGATGCCCGATGCGCCTACGGCTACCGCAACCCCGTCAACCAGCGCCGACGCGCCCGCTGCGCCACCACCCGACGTGCACGCGGACACCCGGCCACCCGAACCAGCGGACGCCATGCCCAACCGCGCAAGCCGTCGATCTAACAGCCAGCCCAGGGGCGGCCGCTACTTCTGGCCGGCGACGTCCTGGTAGAAGTTCACGATGTTCCCGTCGGGGTCCCGCACCCAGACTGAACGCCGTCCCCACTGCTGCGTGGTCAGCGGCTTGGCGATCCTGACACCCAAGGCCACCAGCCGTTCGTACCGCGCGTCCACATCGTCCACGTTGAACTCGATGGTGAACCCTCCATGCCCCGCCCCGGCCATAGACCCAGGCGACATCGCCTCCATCCCGGCCTTCGAGAAGAACGCCAGCCCTGCGCCCGCCACCTTCACGGCGGCGAAGGACGCATCGCCTTCGACCTCGGCGTCCAGCAGATCGGCGTAGAACGTCGCCAGCGCAAGCACGTCATCCGTGATCAGGGCGATGCCTGTAAGCATGGGCTGCATGCCGGCATGCTAGCGATCACCGCCGACAGGAGCGCCGCCGAGCACGGTCAAGTTCGAAGACCCCGAATGGAGAAGCGACTGCGAATGCATCCAGCGATATTGGTCGCGGCCGGTGTTCTGTCGGTCGGCTTGGCGAGCGGTACGGTGTCCGTGACCGAATCCGCCGCGTCTGCGACTGCGCCCGCCGTGTCCGTAGCCGCATCCGCCACATTCACGGCCACGGCCTGGGTTCGCGTCCAAACGCGACGAGCGCCGACTTCAGCGCCGAGCGCGGCCTCAACGCGAGGTACACCGGGTGTACGAACTTCGTTGAACAGTCCTCCGAGGCGTCGCCTCTTGTGGATCTGATCGGTCTGGGTGGGTAAGCTTTCAGGCTTTTCTTGATCGCGTGGGTCTTGGCGGTCGGACCGTGGTGTGACAGGGTTCTATCTCGTGTCCGGGTTGGAGTCGTTGTCGCGTGAGGAGCCGGCTTCGGGATCTCCTTCGTCCGCAGCACCGGCGCCCCGCAGATGGTCGGCGACCCGGTAGGCATGAAGAACCCTGACGGCACCTTCACCGCCTTCTTCCACGGCATCGACGGCGACCTGTGGGGAATCAACGACAACACCGCCGGCACCTGGAGCGCATTCGCCGCCGCCGCACCCGGAACCCCGAAGATGCATTCGTGAGATAGCGGCTTAACGCCGACGCGTCCTGCGGGCTGCCGATGAAGGGGCCCGCAGGACGCGAAGTCTTTTTGCATACGTGCTTGAAGCACTCGACTCTCGACGTTCTGGCAAGGTGGCGGGTGTCGCCCTGCTGGGTTGTTTGCTACGTAGAGGGCTGACTTGCCCGGAGTGTGAAAGAAGCATCGGAGGTGTCAACACCGCCTCCTGCGGGGTTCAAAAACTCCGCTATGGGGTTTCACCTGCGCGAATACGTCCCGTGCTGGCGCTCGATGCCGGATGATGACCTCGAACACTCGTAGAGCCACGCACATCGCCGTCAGCACAGGCACGGCTTACTGTGAAGAGCCACCAATCCTCTGTGACTGCCAGGCTCGGTGTCAGCGTGTGGTGACAGCCGCCCGGCAGGTACGCGACAAGGCCGCGGCATCGCAGTGCGTGTTGGTCCCGTGCGGGCTGTCCAAGAGAAAAGCCAGCATGAAGAGTGCGAGGACGAGAGCGGGCGCTGTGCGGCCGACCAGCCGGGAACTGGCCTCCCGGGAAAAGGTCAGCAGGACCGGCACCGCGACGGTGACAACTATCACGCACAGGACGCTCAGCGCTTGCCACGAAGATCCGGACTGGTTCAGACACTCCCACGAACAAGCCGCCGACGTGCCCTCGCAAGCCGTCCCGGAACCAATGTAGGCCAGCACTAACCAAACGAGCGCGCCCATGAGCCAGAGCGCTACCGCAAGCACGGACGCGATGGGGGCCCGACCCGACCCGGCGTCCCTGCGCGCGCCGACAGCTGCCAGCACGATCAGGCCGGCCGACACCGCCACGGCGGCGAAGGTCACGCCGCCCCAAGATCCGCTGTGTCCCTCCGGATCGCGTCCGTACCACAACCAGGCCACGAAGATCGCCAGGACTGCCGCCCAGCCTATGGCCAGGCTCGAGACCTTCCAGCGCCGCTTGTCCGAGGCATGCTCGAAAACCGACATGCTCCCCCTGTTGTTTGTCATCCACCTTGGCTAAGCCGCGACCCCTCCCTCGACCAGAGTGTCAGGGTTCTGATCCGATAGGATCGGCGCCAGTGCCCGTTGCCGCGCGGCTTCGCCGTGTCAGAGCGTGAATCTCACCGGCACGGTGAAGTGGGACGACTTGTGCGTCACTGGAGCCTCCCCTCGCGCACCGATCGGTCCAGAACCACCGGAACGGTTCGGGCACCTCGGTGCAGAAGAACAACGCTGCCGCGCCCCGCCCCGCCTCGACATCGGTACAATCACGCAGATCCACACTGGTCTGCTCGCGGCTTTCGCTCCCGGCGGTCGTGGACTCGACGACCGGGACACCACCGGCGTCGCGACTATGAACCCGGTGTTGGCGACCGTCACGCCGGGACCGCTGAAGGACGGCCCGCCCAGCTCCGCGACCGCTGCCCCTGTCATCGACGGTGCGGGCGCCGGGTGGGGCTGTCGGCGGCGGCGCGATGTGATTACCGCTGGCGCCGCTCAGCCGATGACTGCGGCGGACCTGCCAGCCTGGTCTCAGCTGCGGTGCATGTGGATGAGAATGCTCTTCCATGCCCGCAAGGTGTTGTTGGGGTGGCGCAGTACCGGGCCGGCCATCAACAGAAGGTTGCGTAGGGTCATGAAGAGTGGGGCCGGGCGGCCGCCGAACAGTTGACGGCGCTGGGGACGTGAACCGCGCATCCGACCAGCGCTTCGCCGGCGCGAACCAGAAGCTTTCATGGCCCAGTTCTTCGACATCTGGGCGCGCTCCGGGCAGCGGCCTGCGCCGTGGGTGTGAATCTAGCCCCTTGACCTGCGGTGGAGCTGTTGGACGATTTCGATCGCCGTGGGTCCGCGAACCTCCGGGGCTCACGGAGCCACGGACGTCTGCGAGTTGATTGACGACTATTTATAGGGGTCGTTAACGTCACGCCGTGGCACGGACGCTTCCACACGATGTCAGGGGTTGAGGACAGTGGTACGTCGCAAGGTTCCGATGGCGTTGGCGATCGTCGCACTGGTGGGGACCACTGTGCTGGCCCCGACCGAAGCGTCGGCCCACCTGCCCTACCCCGATCCGTCGCTGCCGGTGGCGACCCGGGTCAGCCAGCTGATGTCCACGATGACGCTGGATGAGAAGATCGGTCAGATGACGCAGGCCGAGCGCGGCTCGGTCAGCAATGCGGACATCACCAATTTCGCTCTCGGCTCGGTGTTGTCGGGGGGCGGATCGGCGCCGAGCCCGAATACGGCGACGGGGTGGGCCGATATGTATGACGGGTTTCAGAACGCCGCGCTCAACAGTCGGCTGGGGATACCGCTGATCTACGGCGCGGATGCGGTGCACGGGCACAACAACGTGGTCGGTGCCACGATCTTTCCGCACAACATCGGGCTCGGGGCGACCCGTGATCCGGCGCTCGTGGAGCAGATCGGGCGGGCCACCGCCGAGGAGGTTTCGGGTACCGGGATCGACTGGGACTTCTCGCCCTGCCTCTGCGTCGCGCGCGACGACCGCTGGGGACGCACCTATGAATCTTTCGGTGAGAAGCCGGAGATCGCCTCGTCGATGACGACCTATATCACCGGGTTGCAGGGGAGCTCCCTGAACGGACCGGCCTCGGTTCTCGCCACGGCCAAGCACTTCATCGGGGACGGGGGAACCACCAACGGTACCGATCAGGGCAACACCCAGATCAGCGAGGCCGAACTGCGCGCGATTCACCTGCCGCCCTTCCAGGCCGCGGTACAGAAGGGCGTCGGCTCGA
The DNA here is from genome assembly GCA_013362315.1 of Catenulispora sp. Classification (GTDB taxonomy): domain Bacteria; phylum Actinomycetota; class Actinomycetes; order Streptomycetales; family Catenulisporaceae; genus Catenulispora. Next base: position 12,057 of record JABFWL010000312.1, read on the forward strand.
TCATGATCTCCTACAACAGCTGGAACGGGGTCAAGGACCACGGCAACCAGTACCTCATCACCACGCTGCTCAAGGGCGAGCTGGGCTTCTCCGGCTTCGTCGTGTCCGACTGGAACGGCATCGACCAGATCGACGGTCAGCCCGGGTTCACCGCCGCCGAGGTCACCCAGGCCATCAACGCCGGCATCGACATGGTCATGGTGCCCACCGCCTGGCAGTCCTTCATCAGCACGCTGCGTGGCGAGGTACAAGCCGGGCGGGTGCCCATGTCCCGGATCGACGACGCCAACCGGCGCATCCTGACCAAGAAGTTCGAGCTGGGACTCTTCGAGAAGCCGCTGACCGACCGCGCCTACACCCCGACCGTCGGCAACGCCGCCCACCGGGCGATCGCGCGGCAGGCCGTGCGCGAATCGCAGGTGCTGCTGAAGAACGCCGGCAACGTGCTCCCGCTGGCCAAGACCAACAACAAGATCTTCGTGGCCGGGAAGAACGCCGACAACATCGGCAACCAGAGCGGCGGATGGACGATCTCCTGGCAGGGCGGCAGCGGTTCCACCACGCCCGGAACGACCATCCTGCAAGGGATCCGGGCCGCCGCCGGCGCCGGGACCACCGTCACCTACAACCAGGCCGGGACGGGGATCGACAGCTCCTACAAGGTCGCCGTGGCCGTGGTCGGCGAGACGCCCTACGCCGAAGGCGCAGGGGATCGGCCCAACGGACTGGGATTGGACTCCGCTGATCTCAACACGCTCAACACCCTGCGGGCTTCGGGGGTACCGGTCGTGGTGGTCCTGGTTTCGGGACGCCCACTCGACATCGCCTCGCAACTGCCCAACTGGAACGCGCTCGTCGAATCCTGGCTGCCCGGCACGGAGGGCAACGGTGTCTCCGATGTGCTCTTCGGTGACTACGCGCCGACCGGCAAGCTGCCTTCGACATGGATGCAGTCGGCGAGCCAGCAGCCGATCAACGACGGCGACGGCAAGCCGGCCCTGTTCCCCTACGGATTCGGCCTCACCTACGGACCGGTGACCACACCGACCGCGTACCAGCAGCGCCAGGCAGAAGCCTTCACCACCCAGTCCGGAACGCGGACCGAAACCACCACGGACACCGGCGGTGGTTCCGACGTCGGATACATCACCGCCGGCGACTGGCTCTCCTACGCCTCGGTCGACTTCGGCTCCACGACGGGGACGTCGGTGACCACGCGCCTCGCCTCCGGCGCCAGCGTCACGGGATCCGTTCAGTACCGGCTCGACAGCACCACCGGGCCGGTCATCGCGACCGTGCCGGTCAGCAATACCGGCGGGTGGCAGACATGGACGAGCACCACGACGAACCTGACCGGCGCGACGGGCAGCCACACAGTCTTCATCACGTTTACGTCGAGCGGCGCCGCTGACGTGGTCAACCTCAACTGGTTCACGTTCAACCAGTAGATCGTCGGCAAGAACGCCGGACGCCAACAGGCTCCGCCGACGCCCCCCTTCATATCCCACCGAATAGGAGAATCGAACAGTGCCATTTGCGCTTCAGCGGTCGTCGAAACGCCTTCTCGTCCTGGTGTTGAGCCTTCTGTTTATGACGGCATTCCTTCCAGTCGACGCCCGGGCAGACAACCCGATCGTGCAACACGTTTACACCGCCGACCCGGCACCGCTGGTCTACAACGGCCGGGTCTACCTGTACACCGGACACGATGAGGACAACTCGACGTATTTCACGATGCGCGATTGGCGGGTGTGGTCCTCGTCGGACATGGTGAACTGGACTGATCACGGCTCGCCGATGAGCCTGGCGACCTTCAGCTGGGCCGGCTCTGACGCCTGGGCGGGACAGGCCGTCTACCGCAACGGCAAGTTCTACTGGTATGTGCCGATGCGAATGAAAGACGGATCGCAGGCCATCGGAGTCGGGGTCGCGGACAGCCCCACCGGCCCGTTCCACGACGCGCTCGGCCATCCACTGATCCAGAACGCCGAAATCGACCCCACCGTCTACATCGACGACGACGGGCAGGCCTACCTGTATTACGGCAACCCGCACCT
>JABFWL010000425.1 GCA_013362315.1 Catenulispora sp.
TTGAGCTGCTCCTGCCGGTCGGCCAGGTCCCGGCGCAGCCGGGCCAGCCGGTCCCGGGAGGCCGGGTCCTGCTCCTTGGCCAGCGCCAGCTCCTCCATCTTCATCCGGTCCACGGTGCGCTGCAGCTCGTCGATCTCCACCGGACGGGAGTCGATCTCCATGCGCAGCCGGGAGGCGGCCTCATCGATCAGGTCGATGGCCTTGTCCGGCAGGAAGCGGGAGGTGATGTAGCGGTGCGACAGCGTGGCCGCGGCGACCAGCGCGGTGTCGGAGATGGCGACCTTGTGGTGCGCCTCGTAGCGGCCCTTGAGCCCGCGCAGGATCGCGATGGTGTCCTCGACGGTCGGCTCGTCGACCAGCACCTGCTGGAAGCGCCGCTCCAGCGCCGGGTCCTTCTCGATCCGCTCGCGGTACTCGTCCAGCGTGGTGGCGCCGACCATGCGCAGCTCGCCGCGGGCCAGCATCGGCTTGAGCATGTTGCCGGCGTCCATCGAGGAGTCCCCGGTGGCGCCGGCGCCGACCACCGTGTGCAGCTCGTCGATGAAGGTGATGACCTGGCCCTCGGAGTCCTTGATGTCGGACAGGACGGCCTTGAGCCGCTCCTCGAACTCCCCGCGGTACTTCGCGCCGGCCACCATCGCGCCCAGGTCCAGGGAAACCAGCCGCTTATCGCGCAGGCTCTCCGGCACGTCGCCGGCCACGATGCGCTGCGCCAGCCCCTCGACCACGGCGGTCTTGCCGACGCCGGGCTCGCCGATCAGCACCGGGTTGTTCTTGGTGCGCCGGGACAGCACCTGGACCACCCGGCGGATCTCGGCGTCCCGGCCGATCACCGGGTCCAGCTTGCCGTCGCGCGCCGAGGCGGTCAGGTCGACGCCGTACTTCTCCAGGGCCTGATAGGTGGCCTCCGGGTCCTGCGACGTCACCCGGGCCGAGCCGCGCACCTTGGTGAACGCCTCGCGCAGCGCCTGCGGCGTGGCGCCGTACTGCTTGAGCAGGTCGGCGGTGGCGTCGTCGCCGAGCGCCAGGCCGACCAGCAGGTGCTCGGTGGAGACGTACTCGTCGTCGAGCTTGCGGGCCTCGTCGCCGGCGGCGTTCAGGGCGTTCAGGGTGTTGCGCGCCAGGGTCGGCGCGGAGACGGTCGAGCCGCTGGCCGACGGCAGCCGCTCGGCGGCCGCCGCCGCGGCCTCGCGCAGCGTCTTCGGGTCCGCGCCCACCGCCTCCAGCAGCGGCCGGGTGGTGCCCTCAACCTGGCCCAGCAGCGCCTGCAGCACCTGGACCGTCTCCACCTGCGGGTTGCCGGCGCGGGTGGCCTCGCGGATCGCGACGCTCAGGGCCTCCTGGCTCTTGGTCGTCAGCTTCTGCGAATCCACTGTGAAACCTCCAGGACTTTAGAGCAGATCAATGCAGATCAGCCCCCCGGCATTCAGTTGTCGGCGTTCAGTTGTCGGCGTTCAGTTGCGGGCAGCCAGCGCCCACGGCTCACTTGCCCTGCGGCTTCCAGACCGCGAGGGCCGTGGTGAACGTCGCCGGCAGCGCGGGCAGCAGGTCGCCCCGGTAGCCCGGGGGCGCCGGCGGCAGCGGCGAGGCCGGGGGCTGCGCGTTCGGCTGGGGCATGGACTGGGTCATGGACTGCTGCCCGGCCGGGGCCGCGGCCCGGCCGGAGAAGAGCGCCGCCGCCTCCAGCTCGGCCACCCGCCGCGACAGCGCGGCGACCTGCTCCTCCAGCTCCCGGATCCGCTTGATCCCGGCCAGGTTCACGCCCTCGTCCTGGGACAGCCGCTGCACCTCGCGCAGCGTCTCGATGTCCCGGGCCGAGTAGCGGCGGCCCCCGCCGCCGGTGCGCTCCGGGCACACGATGCCCAGCCGGTCGTACTGGCGCAGGGTCTGCGGGTGCATGCCGGCCAGCTGTGCGGCCACCGAGATGACGTAGACCGGGGTCTGGTCGGTCAGCGGCAGGAACGGGTTCTTCGACGCCATAGCCGCCTCACTCTCCCTTCGCGGCGTCCAGCAGCTCCGCCCGCGGGTGGTGGTTGCCGGTCGCTTCCTGGTACTTCTTCAGCGCGGTCCGCGCGTCCTCGCCGATCTCGGCCGGGACCGCGATCTCGAACCGCACCAGCAGGTCGCCCTTGGTTCCGTCCTTGCGCAGCACACCGCGCCCGCGCACGCGCAGCACCCGGCCGTTCTGCGAGTTGGCCGGCAGCTTCACCGTCACCGGCATGCCGCCCAGGGTCGGGACCTGGATCTCCGCGCCCAGCACCGCCTCGGGGAAGGTGACGGGCACGGTCACGGTCAGGTTGTCGTCCTCGCGTCCGAAGACGGGGTGCGGGCTCACGTGGACCACCACATACAGGTCGCCGGCCGGGCCGCCGCGCTCGCCGGAGGCGCCCTTGCCCTTGAGCCGGATGCGCTGGCCGTCGCGGACGCCCGCCGGGATGCGGGCCGAGATGGTGCGGGAGCTGGCGGCCCGGCCGGAGCCGTGGCACACCGGGCAGGGGTCGTCGACCAGCAGGCCGCGGCCCTTGCAGTCCCGGCAGGGCTCGGAGAAGGCGAAGCCGCCCTGGTTGCGGCTGACCTGGCCGGTGCCGGAGCAGGTCGGGCACACCCGCGGGGTGGTGCCGGCCTTGGCGCCGGTGCCGGAGCACGCCGCGCACGGCGTGTCCGAGGTCAGCCGCAGCGAGACGGTGGCGCCGTCGATGGAGTCGCCGAACTTCAGCGTCACCTCGGACTCCACGTCCGCGCCGCGCCGGGCCTGGGTGCTGCGCCCGCCGGTGGTCGTGGTCGGCCCGCCGCCGCGGTTGAACAGCCCGCCGAGCAGGTCTCCGATGTCGAAGTTGAAGCCGCCGGGCGCGCCGCCGGTGGGGCCGCGGAACCCGCCGTTGCCGAACACCGAGCGCGAGTCGTCGTACTCCTTGCGCCGCTTGTCGTCCGACAGGACGTCGTAGGCCTCGGAGATCTCCTTGAACTTCTCCTCCGCCGCCGCGTCACCCTTGTTGGCGTCCGGGTGGTACTGGCGCGCCAGCTTCCGGTAGGCCTTCTTGATGTCGGCGGCCGGTGCGTCCTTGGAGACACCGAGGATCTTGTAATAGTCCTTGTTGACGGCCACCTAAACCCACGCCTCCCGTCCGGGTCCTGCCTTCACGTCCAACCTCAACGCCGCCGTCCTCGCCCCGGTGCGCCTCACAGCCCCGAATCGTCGTCGTCGTCGACGTCCACAGCCGCGGGCTCGGCCTCCTTGTTCCCCTCCGGGGCCGGCTCGGTCTTGCCCTTGCCCGCCGAAGGAGGAGTGGCGGCGCCGCGCGCGGCCGCCTTGGGGGCGGAAGCCGGTGCCGAGGCCGAGGCCGATGACGCTGCCGATGCCGGCGCGGATGCCGGTGCCGGCTCGGCCTCCGGGGCCGGTCCCGGCTCGGCCACCTGCACCTGCGCCGGGCGCACGACGCGCTCGCCGATCCGGTAGCCGGGGCGGAACACCAGGTGCACGCTGACCTCGTCCACGTCCGGGGAGGTGGTGCTCATCAGGGCCTCGTGCAGGTTCGGGTCGAAGATCTCGCCGGAGGCGCCGAACCGGGCCAGGCCCAGCTTGGCCACCACCGCCTCGAAGGCCTCGCCGACCTGCCGGAAGCCGCCTTCCAGCTCGCCGTGCTCGCGGGCCCGGCCGATGTCGTCCAGGACCGGCAGCAGCTCGCTGAGCGCCCCGGCCACCGCGGCCTCCTTGACCGCCTGGCGGTCGCGCTCGACCCGCTTCTTGTAATTGCTGAACTCGGCCTGCAGCCGCTGCAGGTCGTTGGTGCGTTCGGCCAACTCCGCCTGCACGCCCTGCAGCTCGTTGGTCCGCTCGGCGAGCTTGGCCAGCAGCTCGGTGACCGCGAGGTTGGCGCGCTCGCCCTCGCCTTCCCGCTCGGCCG
>JABFWL010000027.1 GCA_013362315.1 Catenulispora sp.
ACCACGTCGCCCGCAACGTCGAGCTGTATCGGAGCAGCGTCCCCGACAGCTTGTGGGCCGATCTTCAAGAACAGGGACTGATCCGGTCAGACGTGCCCGCATGAGGCGAAGTGGCCGCATAAACAGCCAGGTCAGATGCTACGGCCGAATTTTCGACCAAGACAGGGTCGAAACCCCGCGCGCCGCCGGAACCCCTGCCCGATGGGGCGCATCACCTGCCTCTACCGGCCGCCGTTCGTGCGTAGTGCATGTCAGAGGGCTGCTTCAGCCTGAAGGGGAGGAAACCTCTCCACCGTAAGGAGTCGTCCATGGCGGCCTTGGCGCCTGGTGTCTACATCCAGAGCGTTGCCAGCGGCATGCGTGTCGTCTCGGCGGCGGGTACATCGGTCGCGGCGTTCCTGGGGACCGCCGACCTCGACAGCCAGCCGGTCGACACACCGATCCAGGTGACGAACTGGCAGGACTTCCTGACCAAGTTCGTCGCCCCCGTCACCGCCCCGAGTACCCCGCCCCCGCCGTCCGGATCCAGCTCCGGATCAACCGGATCCAGCTCGGGCTCCGGATCCGCGTCCGGTTCGGCCTCGGCCCCGGCGGCCACCACCGCCTCGCCCCCGCCGTCGACCGCCCCTCCGCTGCTGGCGGACGCGGTCTACGGCTGGTTCGCCAACGGCGGCGGGCCCTGCTACATCGTGCGCATCGCCCCGGCCGAGACCTCGCTCGACGCGGCGCTGACGGCGCTGGAGGCGAAGACCGACGTCACGATCGTCGCCGCGCCCGGGCTGCCGGACATCACCGGCATCGCGGCCACGAACTGGGCCACCGAACAGCAGAAGCTGGCCGCCCACTGCCGAACCATGGGCAACCGGGTGGCGCTGCTCGACCTCCCGGCCGGCACGCCGGCCAAGGGCGACGTCGCGGCGAACGTCCTCGGCGCCGGCGAGGTCGCGGACAGCATCGCGATGGCGACCGACCTCGCCGAGTTCGCAGTGGTCTACTACCCGTGGGTGACCGCGCGCAGCGTCTACACGAGCCTGCCGGCGGCGCGCGCGATCCCGCCGAGCGGCCACGTGGCCGGCGCCTGGGCCCGGACCGACGCCGAGCGCGGGGTGCACAAAGCGCCGGCGAACGTGGCGTTGCAGGGGATCCAGGGGTTGCAGGTGGAGGTCACCGACGCCCTGCAGGCCCCGCTCAACGACAGGGGCGTCAACTGCCTGCGGACCTTCCCCGGACAGGGGTCGCTGGTCTGGGGTGCGCGGACGCTGGCGGCGCGCGACAAGAACGAGCTCGACTTCAAGTACGTCAACGTGCGCCGGTTCATCAACTTCCTGAGCGACTCGATCAAGCAGTCCACCCGGTGGGCGGTCTTCGAGCCGAACAACTCCCTGTTGCAGTCCAAGGTGGCCGGCAGCGTGGCCAGCTTCCTCACCGACCAGTGGCGGCTCGGCGCGCTGGTCGGGGCCACGGCGGCGCAGTCGTTCTACGTCATCTGCGACGAGCGGAACAACACCTCGGTCACGATGGCGCAGGGCGACCTGGTGTGCGACATCGGTGTCGCGCCGTCCCGTCCGGCCGAGTTCGTCCACTTCCGCATCACGCAGACCTATTCCTGAGGCGGGCACGCATGGCAACCGGCAACACGCTCTCGACCCACCAGTACGCCATCGACCTGGGCAAGTTCCAGGTGGAGACCGTCCAGGACGTCAGCGGTCTGGTCTGGGAGCAGGACGTCGTGGAGGTGCGGCAGGTCAGCACCACCGGCGAACTGCTCATCCGCAAGCAGCCCGGCGCCCGCAAGAGCGGGCAGATCACCGTCACCCGCGGCATGGACAAGAGCACCGCGTTCACCGACTGGATCCGCAAGACGCTGGTCGACAAGGATCTCGACGGCGCCCGGCAGGACGTGTCGGTGTCGCTGATGGACGCCAAGAAGACCGTGATCCGGCGGGTCCGACTGACGAACGCGTTCGCCTCCCGCTGGGAGGGCCCCTCGCTCCAGGCCGGGACCGCGGGACCGGCGATGGAGCAGGTGACCATCGACTACGAAGACATCACGGTCGAGTGATGACGACCGCGGCTGAGCGGCACACGTCGCTGCGGACCGAGTATGAGTTCGAACTCCCGCTGGGATACGTCGACCCCGCCGGGAAGGTCCACCGCCACGGCACCATGCGGTTGGCGACGGCGCGGGACGAACTCGCACCGCTGATCGACCGGCGGGTGCAGGAGAACCCCGCGTATCTGGGCGTGGTGCTGCTCAGCTTGGTCATCACGCGCCTGGGCGACCTGGAAGACCTGCACGCGGGCATCGTGGAGCAGCTGTTCGCCGCCGATGTCGCGTATCTGCAGGCGTTCTACGAACGGATCAACAACGTGGATCCGGCGGGACCCGGGGCGGGTGACCGCCTGGGGGAATCCTGATCCGGCCGGCCGAGCGGTTGTACGAGGAGATCTCCTACCTCGCCTACCACTTCCACTGGCCGCCGGATGCCCTGCTGGATCTGGTCCACCGGGACCGGCTCCGCTACGTGGCAGAGGTCGGGCGCATCAATATCCGGGTCAACCAGGGCGGGTGAGAGACAAGTGGCGCAGCCGGGGGTGCCATCCGGAGTGCGGTCCGGGGCTTCGGAGCCCGTGCCGGGTTGGCGGTCAGTGGCGCCGGTGCGGCCGGTGCTCGGCGCCGCCGTGCCGGTGACGGATCCGCTGGCGTTCCGCGATTGCTTGGCCGCTTGGCGTGCGCCGGCTCTGCTGGCGGCGTCGCGGCCGGCGAGTGCGTGGACGTGCATCACTGCGGTGGTCGCGGCGGCGTGGACGACGCGGCGCCGCGGCGGTGGTCGCGAGGCCGAACGTGTGTCGGCCGCGTCGGCCACGCCAGCCGGCATCGCGCCTGTTGTGGAGGTGCCGGTGCCGGTATCGACGCCCACTGTCGCGGTACTATCGCACGACCCTGTCATGCTGGCGCTCGTCGTTCCGACGCCGCCCGTTCCGCAAGCCTCCGACCGTGACACCGAGGTCGGTGCCAGGACCACGACGGCTCCGGCGATCCCCGGATTCGGACGTCCGCTGCCGGGGATCCCGGCCGGGCCTCGGTCGCAGGCGCCGGTCTCGACGCCGGCGCCCGCCCCCTTGCCTATTCTTCAGCAGGCTGATATCCAGCCCGGGCCGCACCGCCGGCCGGGGCCGCGGCCGCAACCGCTGGCGCGGAACCAGCCACTGGACCACCCGCTGAACCAGCCGCTGACGCTGAGCCGTCCGCCGACTCCGAACCAGCCGCAGCCGCCGATGCCCGCGGTGGCGGCCGGGCCCGGCTTCGGCCGACCGGCGTCCGGTCTGCCGGTGGTGGTCGCCGGAGCGCCGACCGCGATGACCGGCGAGCGGCCGCCGCGAGGACTTCCGCTGGTGGACAGGCCTGCTGCGCCCCGGACGCCTCCGAACTCCTCGCACGGTGCCCCGGCGCCATCGCGAGGCGACATCCCTTCCGCACCGTCGAGCCCCTCCACCGCGTTCGCCCGGTCCGCCTCCGCCTCGACCTCCACCCCCCGGCCACCCGACGCCGCGGCGGTCGCGAGCGAGCTCGCCCGCCACCACGGCAACGAACTCGCCCGCGCGCTGGCCCCGGTCGTGGAGCGCTGGGTCCGCCCGGCCCCCGAACGCCCCTGGTCGCGTCCCGCCGCCCGGTTGAACCTGCCCCGATGACCAGAGCCAGAGGCGATCAGCGAGCTCAGACCGACCCAGCAGGCCGGACCGCTCAGACACCTCAGACTGCTCAGACCGCTCAGACACACCGCAGCCACCCCGCAAGGAGCCCCGCACCGTGACTGACAAACCCTTCGCCACCAGCGTCCGGTTCCGGGTGACGATCGGTGCCGCCGACCTCGGTTCCTTTAGCACCTGCGACGGCCTGTCCTGCGAGGTGGAGGTGGTCGAGCACTGGGAGGGCGGGATGGACACCCATCCGTGGATCCTGCCCTCGCGCCTGCGCTACTCGCACATCGTACTGACCCGCCCGCTGACCGCCTCCACGGTCGCGGCCTGGCAGTGGGTGCAGGCCCAGGTCGTGCTCCCGATCCCGGCGACCGGGCGGATCGTGGCCCTGGACCCGGACCACAAGCCCATCGTGCGGTGGGACCTGGACCGCGTGGTGCCGGTCCGCTGGCAGGGGCCCTCGTTCAGCGCCGAGTCGTCGCAGGCCGCGATGGAGACGCTGGAGCTGGCCCATCACGGATTCCTCCCGGCCGGCTGAAGGGGGCCCCGCCGATGCCCGCAGTACCCGCATTCGGTCTGACGCGCGCCGCCCTGGTGCTGTTCGAGCCGCCGTCGACCACCAGCAACCAGCCCGGCGCCGTACGGCAGCGGATCCCCCTGCAGTTCAATCCGGAGAAGATCACCCTGACCAAGTCCGCGACCTGGCAGCGCACCGCGGCCAACCGCGCGGCCTCGGCGGCCATGCCCGAGTTCCGCGGGGCCGCGCCCCGGGTGCTGACGGTGGAGGTCTTCCTGGACGCCACCCTGAGTCTGCGCAACACCGTCGAGGAGCAGGTGGAGATGTTGCTGGGCTGCTGTGTCCCCACCGGAAGCAGCGTGCAGGCCGACCGGCCCTCGCCGCCGTGGGTGAGGCTGGAATGGGGCCGCGGGCGCAGCGTGTCGTTCAACGCCTGCCTCACGACGGTGACCGCGAACTACACGATGTTCGGCGGCGACGGGGCGGCGCGCCGGGCCACCTGCTCCGTCACGCTGGAGGAGATCGGCGGCTCCACCCCGAGGCAGAACCCCACCTCCGGCTCGCCGGAGGCGCAGATCGTGCACCGGACGCAAGCCGGCGACAGCCTGGCGTCGGTGGCCTGGCAGCGCTACGGCGACGCCACCCGGTGGCGGGTGATCGCCGCCGCCAACGGCATCGCGGACCCCGAACGCCTCCAGCCCGGGACGGTGCTGATCGTGCCCGCGCTCCCCGAGCAGCAGGCCGGGACCGCCGGGACCGTCGGGATCGCCTCCCCGGCTCCCGGGGGGCCGGCATGAGCGCCCGGTCCTACGCCAACGCCCCGGTGGTCGCGACCTTCCAGCCGCTGCCGCGGGAATGGGCCGACCAGCTGGTCGAAACACACGTCGACACCAGGACCGGCTGGCCGGCGGTGGCCGAACTGCGCTTCCGCGACCCCTACCACAAGCTGCTGGCTCGCACCGGGATCGGGATCGGCGGGCCGCTGAAGGTCTCGGCGGTCACCACCGCCGACCTCAGCCGGATCCAGATCTTCTCCGGCGAGGTGACCCGGGTGGCGTGCGAGGCGGACGAGGAGGGCACCTACACGACGGTCCGGGCGCAGGACCTCGCACACCGGCTCACGCGCGGGCGCCGGCTGGCCGTCTGGAAGCGGACCACGCTGCGCAAGGTCGTGGAGGAGATCGCGCGCCACGCCAAGCTGACCGTCGGGGAGGTCGCCCACGGCAGCCTCAGCTACCGCCACCTGGTGCAGCCGAACATCACCGACTGGGAGTTCCTCCAGTCGCTGGCCGGACTGCACGGCTCGGTGCTCGGCGTGCAGGGCACGGTGCTGTCCCTGCGGACGGCTGTCCCGGCCCGCGACGCGCCGAACCCGAACCAGGACTCCGATCAGAGTCCGTACCTGCTCCGCTACGGCGGCAACCTGCTGGCCCTCGACACGTCGGTGGAGGATCTGGGCCCGGTCCGGGGCGTGGAGGTCCGGGGCTGGAACAGCGACGCCCGGGAGGCTGTGATCGCGCGGACCGGCCTGCGCGACAGCGACGGCGTGGCGATCGGGGTCGGCGTGTCCCGGCTGGCCGCGGCCTGGCGCGGCGACGCCGTCACCGAGCTGGCCGGCACCGGGTTCGTCCTCACGGAGCACGTTCAGGCCGCGTCCCGGTCCTTCGCCGAGGCGGCGTCGTCCGACTTCGTCGAGCTGGAGGCCACCGCCTCCGGCTCCCCGCAGCTGACCGCCGGGAGCGCGGTCACGCTGGCCGGCGTCGGGGCGCCGTTCGCCGGCCGCTACACCGTCACCGGGGCGCACCATCACTTCGGGCCGCAGGGCTACCGCACCACGGTCTCGGTCGCGACGGAGCGGCGGGACCCGGGCGCGGTGCCGGCCGGGCCCGCCTCGTACGCGGTGCCCGGACTGGCGGTCGGCATCGTGGTCGCGGTCAAGGAACCGGAAGGCCGCCAGAACGGCGCGGTCAAGGTCACCTTCCCGTGGCTCGACGACGCCTACACCTCCGACTGGGCCCGCACCGTGCAGTGGGGCGGCGTCGGAGGCGGCGGGGTGATCAGTCCCAGCCAGGGTGACGAGGTGCTCGTGGGCTTCGAGCAAGGCCGCCTGGACCGCCCCTACGTGTTGGGCGGTCTGTACAACGGCAAGGACAAGCCGCCCGAGAACAAGGTCGACCTGGTCTCCGGCACCGGCAAGGTGAATCGCAGGTCCCTGGCGTCCCGGGGCGGCGACCGCATCGAGCTGCTGGACGCCGACGGCTCCGCGGGCATCTTGCTGAGCACCGGCGACGGCGCGGTCCAGATCCAGTTCGACCGGGCGACCAAGAAGCTCACGCTGTCGGCGGACGACATCGTCCTGAACGCCAAATGGAACGTCACCATCAGCGGGCAGAAGATCGACGTCAAGCGCGGCGGTGTCTGATGAACGGATCCTCCAGCACCGACAGCACGGGCACCGGCTACGGCACCGGCATCGGCGCCGCCGTCGGCACCGACCCCACCGACGCTCTGATCGGCCGAGGCTGGTCCTACCCGGCCGCCGTCGCCGCCGACGGCACCATCTCCCTGGTCGGCGGCACCGACGACCTCGAACGCTCCATCGAGCTGATCCTGACCACCGCGCCCGGCGAGCGCCCGATGCGCCCGGAGTTCGGCTGCGGCGCCCACGCGCTGGTCTTCGCCGCCGCCGACGCCGCCACCGCCGGCCGGCTGGCCGACGCCGTCCAGCAGGCACTGGACCGCTGGGAGCCGCGCATCGTCGTGGACTACGTGGACGTCACCGCCGACGAGCTCACGCCGGGCCTGCTCTACATCGACGTGCAGTACACGGTCCGGGCCACCAACAGCCCGCGCAACCTCGTCTTCCCCTTCTACACGCTTCCCGGCGAGCCCACGAGCGCACCTGGGGAAGGAGCGCCATGACCGAGCTGCACGTCCCCGATCTGGACGACCTGCGGTTCCAGGACCTGGTCGACGCGGCCAAACGCTATCTGCCGCAACGGGTCCCGGCGTGGACCGACCACAACGTCTCAGACCCCGGCATCACCCTGATCGAGGCCTGCGCGACCCGCGTCGACCAGCTCGGCTACCGCACCGACCAGGTCCCCGGCCCGGTCCGGGCCGCGCTGCTGCGGCTGGCCGGGGTGGTCCCCAGCCCGCCGGCCTGCGCCCACCTCGACCTCACCTTCACCCTCGCCGATCCACAGAGCACTGATCGCACCATCCCGGCCGACACCGTGGTCACCACCCGGCCCGGCGCCACCGGCCCGGTCGTCACCTTCCGGACCCTGACCGAGCTCACCATCGCCCCCGGGGCCGCGAGCGGCACCGTCACCGCCCTCAACATCGTGACCGTCCACGAGGACCTCGGCGCCGCGACCGGGGAGCCCGCGCTGCGCCTGGCCCCCAGCCGGGTGCCGCTGGTCCTCGACGATCCCGACGGCGCCCCCGCCGCCCGGCTCGACCTGACGGTGGTCAGCCCGGACCAGACCAGCCAGACCTGGCGGCAGGTGTCGACCTTCGCCGAGGTCGGCGGCTCCGACCCCTGCTACCTGTGGGACGCCACCGCGCGGGAGGTCGTCTTCGGCCCGCTCACGCCCACCGCCCAGGCCCCGACGCCGCACGGCGCCGTCCCGGTCGCCGGGTCCCGGGTCGTGGCCGACTACCGGACCACGCAGGGCGCGCTCGGCAACATCCCGGCCGGGACCGGATTGACGTGGGCGCGCGCCGACACCATCGCGGTGTCCGCCGCGACGCCGGCGGTCGGCGGCGCGGACGCCGAGACCGTGAACGACGCGGCGGCGCGCACCGTCGCCGATCTGGTGGCGCTGCGCCGGGCCGTGACCGCCGAGGACTACGCGCAGATCCTGACGCGCCGGGTCCCGGCGCTGGCCAGGGTCCTGACCATCCCGTTCCCCGGCAGCGCGGCCGATCCCGCCGACAACGGCCACCTCCAGGTCACCGTGGTCCCGCGGCCGGCCGGGGACCCCGGTCGGCAGCTGGCCGACAGCGATCTACATCTGAGCCCGGGGACGGCGCAGGCGGTCCACGACCGGGTGGAGGCGGTGCGGCTGCTGTGCGCCCGGGTGAAGGTCACCGAACCGGACTGGACCCGCTTCAGCGTGACCGCGACCGTCCGCTCCTGGTCCAGCGGCGACAGCCCGGCCGCGCTGAACGGCCGGCAGGCCGCGGCGCAGGCGTTGTTCCGCTATTTCCACCCAACCGTCGGCGGCCCGGACGGCCGGGGCTGGCCGTTCGGCCGGCCGATCCACGCCGGCGACGCGTACGCGGTGCTGGCCGCGCTGCCGGAGACCATCGCCGTGGTCGAACTCACCGTCAGCGACCAGGCCGGCTACACCACGACCCGGATCGCCCCGCTGCCGCACGGCCTGCCAGCGTTGCAGGCGGCGAACATCTCGTTCGTGACGTCGGATCAGGACAAGTACGACCGGGTGCCGCAGGGCATGTGGGGCCTGTTCGACGCCCCCGACGGCGGCGGGCGGCTGATCGCGCTGTTCGCCGGCGACGCCTCGGGCCTGGACAGCGGCGTCGGCGCGAGCGCGATGTCCTTGGTCAACGCGACGTCCTCGACCATGAAGGTGTTCACGCAGCCGACGAAGAACCAGGCGTCCACGACGATCTACCCGGGCGCCACGGCGAACCTCTCGTTCGCCACCAACCAGAAGCTGACCTCGGCGACGGTCTACACCACGATTCCGGACGGCACGTTCTGCCTGTACGAGCACGCCGGCCAGACCGGCCGGCAGTGGATCTTCTGGTCCGCCGACACGCCGATCGATCTGGCCGCTCCCGGCCTCGGCGCCGCGAAGTCGGTGTCGTCGGTCGCCAACCTGACCGGCCGCACCCTGGACCTGCGCCGGGACGCCGCCGACACCGGACCCGGGCAGCTGTTCCAGCCCGGCCGGCGCGGTGACGTCGTCGCTGATCTCGACAACACACTGCGATACGTGACGCTGCTGAGCGGCCCGCGCCCCGGCCAGTACGGTCTGTACGCGGACGCGGCCTTCGGCGGCAAGCAGTGGGTGTTCGACGCGAGTGTCGAAGACCTCGGCGGCTTCCTGAACCCCGGCGACTCCGTGCAGTCGGTGCAGAACCGGACCACCAGAGCGCTGGCGCTGTTCGCCCTGCCCGGATTCAGTTCCGGATCCGGCGGCATCCAGCCGGTGGCGCCGGGGACGTCGGCCGTGGTGCGCGCTCAGCTGGCGGGCGGGGTGGACGTGGTGGGCGCGGTCCAGTGCCGGCCAACGGGGTCGGTCTTCGCCTGGGGCACCGCGACGTCCCCGCTATCGGACCTCCCCTCGGGTCTCACGGACGTCTTCGCCGTGGCGGTCGGCGCGGGCCACGCCCTGGCGGTGAAGGCCAACGGTTCGGTCGCCGCCTGGGGCACGAACGACAACGACCAGGCCGCGGCCCCGGACGGTCTGCTGGCGGTCGCCATCGCGGCCGGGGCGAAGCATTCGCTGGCCCTGACGCCGGAGGGCACAGTGGTCGGCTGGGGCTTCAACGACGACGGACAGATCACGGTGCCGGCCAGCCTGATCGCGACCGCGATCGCGGCGGGGGTCAAGCACTCCCTGGCGTTGAAGCTGGACGGCACCGTGGCGGCGTGGGGAGCGGGCACCGCCGCCGGCGGAGTGAACGCGCCGCCCGCGAACCTGTCCGGGGTGACCGCGATCGCGGCGGGCGACCTGCACTCGCTGGCGCTCAAGGCCGACGGCTCAGTGGTCGCCTGGGGCGCGAACGACAGCGGCCAGAGCACGGTTCCGTCCGGGCTCCAGGCGGTCGCGGTCGCCGCCGGAGCCGCGCACAGCGTGGCGCTGAAAGCGGACGGCACGGTGGTGCTCTGGGGCGCGAACGACAGCGGCCAGAGCACGGTTCCGTCCGCGCTGACCGGGCCGTCGGCGCCGGCGGTGGTCGCCGTGGCGGCCGGCTCGGCGCGCTCGATGGCGCTCACCGCCGACGGCACGGTGCTGGTGTGGGGCGGCGGTACCGGCGCGGGCGAGCCGTTCGCGGTGCCGCCGGTGACGAACGCGCGCTCCGTCGCCATAGCGGTCGGGCCGGCCCAGGCGTTGTCGGTCTCCGTGACGAACTGACGGGAGCAGCAGCCATGGCAGACATTCAGCCTTCTGATACCTCCGGGACCGGCACTCCGCCGTCCAGTCCTCAGGGCTCCGGTACGCAGGGCTCCAGTACGGCGCCGGGCGACGCCGGATCGGCGGGCACGTCGTCCGCGCCCTCCGCACCGGCGGTGCCGTCCGGGACGGCGCTCTCCCCGGTCGTCCAGGTCCTGCCGGCCACCCCGGCCGTGTCGGGGACCGTCCGCACCGCCCTGCCCATCGCCTACGCCGCCGACACCACGATCCAGGCGTTCGCCGGCGCCGTGGACGGCATGCTCGCCCCGATCGACGAGGCCCTGAGCGCGTTGGCGGACAACTTCCGCCCGTTCCAGGCGCCCGCGGCCCTGCTGCCGTACCTGGTCCGGCTGAGCCGGGCCCGGGTGGAGCCCTCGTGGCCGGAGCGGGCCGTCCGGGCCGCGATCGACCTCGCGCCCTGGCTCGCGATACACCGCGGCACCCCGGCGGCGCTGCTGCGCGAGGCCCGGATCGTCCACGGCTGGACCCTGGTGGTGACCGACCCCGGCGGGATCCGGATGACCACCGACACCAGCGCGTGGCCCGCCGAACTGCGGCTGAGCGTCGAGCTCGATCCGGCGCCGTACGGCCCGGATCCGGTCGCCTACGACCAGGGCACCCTGGAACGGCTGATCGACGCCCACCTCCCGGTGCCGTCGGTACGGGTCCTGGCCCCGCCGCCGGGCAAGTGCGCGCTGTATGAGGGTTCGAACCAGACCGGCCGCGTGATCGTCCTGAGCAAGGACGAGCCGGACCTGGCGACGCTGAGGTTCGACAACCGGACTTCCTCGGTGTGGAACCGCACGCAGGGCATCGTCGCGCTTTACGACGCCACGGCCTTCGGAGCGTCCGGCCCGCACCAGTACGTGCCCGGGCAGCAGCGCGCGAACACGGTCGGGGAGCTGACTCGGCGCGCCTCGTCGGTGCGGTTCCTGACCACGGTCCCCGACGGTTCCTGGGGACTGCTCGACGACGCCGGCGGCAAGGGCAACCTGCTGGCCGTCTACGATGACAGCATCACCTCCGTGCCCGCCGCGGCGGCCGCCGCGAAATCCCTGGTGAACAACACCAAATACACCCTTGAAGGATTCGCGGCGCCGGGCGGTGCCAGCCAGGTCGTCTATCCGGGGGTGACGGCCACGCTCGACCCCGGCCTGTCCCAGGCGCTGGCGTCGGTCGCCGTCTACAAGAACGTGCCCGACGGGGCGTTCTGCCTGTACGAGCGCCCCAGGCAGGGCGGGAAGCAGTGGCTGCTGCGGACCCCGGCCGGCGGCCTCACCGACCTGACCACGGTCGCCGCCGGGAACGTGGTGTCGTCGGTCTACAACCGGACGTCCTACACCCTGGAGCTGTTCGCCGCCGCCGACGGTACGGGAATCAGCCAGTTGTTCTACCCCGGCGCGTTCGCCGACGTCACCGTCGTAAACCTCGATGACCACGCCAACTCCGTCACCGTGCGCAACGGTCCGCCGAAGGGCTACTACTGCCTCTACGACGGCAAGGGGCAGACCGGACGGCAGTGGGTGTTCGCCGACGTCTCCAACAAGTCGGTGGTCCTGACCGACCCGGCGATCACGGCCGCCGGTGTCGTGTCATCGGTCAAGAACAACACGGATCACACCCTGGAGTTGTTCAAGGAGAGCAACGGCTCCGGTGTCAGCCAGCTGTTCTACCCTGGTCTCAGCACCGACGTCACCGTGGCGGCCCTGGTCCGCCAGGCGAAGGCGGTCACCCCGTACGACGGTGCGCCCGCCGGGTACTACTGCCTGTACGCCGGGGCGGGCAAGACCGGCAAGCAATGGGTCTTCCGCGACACGGCGACCCGCGTGACTCTTACCGACGCCGCCATCGGCGCCGGCGGCGCGGCGTTGTCCGTGGACAACAAGACGTCCCGGACCCTGGAGCTGTTCAAGGACCCAACCGGCACCGGGACCAGCCAGCTGGTCTACCCCGGGCTGTCCGCGAATCTACCCCCCGCGCTGGCCTCTCAGGCCCAGTCAGCCGCGGTCTACGACGGTCCGCCGACCGGCTATTACTGCCTCTACGAGGCCCGCAACGCCTCGGGGCGGCAATGGGTCTTCCCGGGAACCATCACCGAGCGGAACCTGACCGTGCCCGACGTGGGCGCCGTCAGCGTCTCGGAAGTCCGCAACGCCACCGGCTACACCCTGGAGCTGTTTCAGAACACTGACAAGTCCGGGCTCAACCAGCTGTTCTATCCGGGACGGACCGCACCGGTGCAGGCCGCGCTCGACGACAAGGCCACCTACGCGAAGCTCCA
Organism: Catenulispora sp.; assembly: GCA_013362315.1. Taxonomy (GTDB): domain Bacteria; phylum Actinomycetota; class Actinomycetes; order Streptomycetales; family Catenulisporaceae; genus Catenulispora. Next base: position 12,653 of record JABFWL010000027.1, read on the forward strand.
CGACGGGCCCCCGTCCGGCTACATCTGCCTGTACGGGACGAACCCGAACGCCCAGTGGGTCTTCCGGGCTTCCTCAGGCTTCCAGCAGAACCTTGCCGACGTCGGTGCCGACAACAAGGTCTCCCGGGTGTTCAACAACACCGGCAAGACGCTGGAACTCTTCCAGGGCACCGACGGGGGCGGCAACTATCAGCTGATCTATCCGGGCAAGACCATCCGACTAGGCGCGGTGAGCAACGCCGCGACACTTCTGCGCTTCTACGCCGACTGTCCGCAGGGTTATTACTGCCTCTACGAGAACGGCGATCAGGGCGGGCGCCAATACGTATTCCGCGCCATCGCCACCGACATCGACCTGAGAGCTGCGGAGATAGACGCGAACGACATGATCTCCAGCGTCCGCAACCTCACCGGCTACACCCTCCAGCTGTGGGCCGACCCCGGACCGAGCGGCACCCAGCAGCTCGTCTTCCCGTCGCAGACCCTGAACGTGCGGGGCGACCTCAACGACCGGACCACGATCACCAGGCTCTACAACGGCGCTCCGGCCGGCGGCATCTGTCTCTACGAGGACGGGCCCGGACAGGGCCGGCAGTGGGTTCTGCCCGGCACCCCGGGAGTCGAGTACAACCTGGCGGACATGGGTGCCACCGGCATCTCCAACGTGCAGAACAACACCATGTACACGCTGGAGCTGTATGAGCGCACTGATAAGGGCGGTCAGTACCAGATGTTCTATCCCTATCGGAACACGTCGGCCACTGCCCAGTTCAACGACCGAGCCCGTTACGCCAGACTCCACGACGGCCGCAACGCGTTGCCACGGAACTACTGGTGCCTGTATGCCGACACCAATTTCAACGGGACGCAGTGGGTCTTCCGCGCGGTGACCACCTACATCGTCCTTGCGGACATCGGCGCGGCCTTCACGGTCTCCAGCATTGCCAACAACACGGGGGGCACTGTGCGGCTGTTCTACAACCAGAGCTGGAGCGGTGACAACTGGTGGACGGACCCCTGGCAGTGGCACGCCGGACCGCTCCAGGTCGCCATGCACACGATCTGGCAGAAGGACTTCAACGACACCTCCCAGTCCGCTTCCTGGAGTTAGCGATGAGGGATGTCACGTACGCTTTTCCCGGACCGGCCGGGAGCCCCGCCACCACCGGGAAGGACGACCGGCGATGACCCTGCCCGTGCCGCCCCTGGACGCGCGGACCACGGACGACGTGGTCGCCGACGCGAAGTCCGCGGTCCGCGCCCTGCTCCCGCAGTGGGCCGGGATCGACGGCCCCGACCCCGGCACCGCGCTGGTGGAGGCCTGCGCCGCCATGGCCGCCGCGCTCGGCGGCCGCCTGAACCAGGCCCCTGACAAGGCCCGGCTGGCCGTGCTGCGGGGCCT
>JABFWL010000440.1 GCA_013362315.1 Catenulispora sp.
TGCCAGTGCCAGTGCCAGTGCCAGTGCCAGTGCCAGTGCCAGTGCCAGTGCCAGTGCCGACGGGCCGGGGGCGGTGGTGTCGATCGGGCCGGCGGGCCCTGCCGATCTTGTGGCGCTGATCCTGGACGTCTACGGCCTGACCGCGCGGGAACGTGAGATCACGCAGCAGGTGCTGCTTGGCCGGTCCACCGCCGAGATCGCCAGACGGCTCGGAGTGAAGCCCTACACGGTGCAGGACCATCTCAAGGCGGTGTTCGCCAAGGCCGGGGTGCGGAGCCGCCGCGAGCTGACGGCGGCGCTGTTCTTTCAGCAGTACCTGCCGCAGATCGAGGCGCCGGCGGTGTCGACGGACGGCCGGCTGGCTCGGGGGCCGGGGTCACAGTAGGACCCTCCCCTCCCAGAACTCTGGGATACCGCCGCTGAGGGAACATTCGCGACGATTGTGGTCACGCGAACGATCCGTGCGGGAGTCGGCATGGCAGTAGGGAGAGCTGCCATGCCACCGGGTGGGGAGAAGACATGACCGTTGTCACGGGCTCGACGGACATTCCGCGCACCATGGGGCGCGGGCTGGCCGAGTTGGAGAACCTGCTTCCGGCTCGGCCGGCGACGCCGACGGCAGCGCAAAACGCCGTCACTAGTGCGGTGGCGGTCGTCGGCGACACTGCGGCCGGCCAAGCCAGCCGACTCTATTTGGAACGTGTAGAGGCGAATCGTGGCTTCATCGGCCGGAACTTCTATGTCAGCGCCAGGCAACGTGAGGCCGAGCTGCGCCGGGCGCAGGGCATCGCCGTGGCCGCGGGCATAGCAGCGTCGCTCGTCAGCAGCGGCGTTGCGGCCTGGGCGCAGAAATCGGCGCAGGGCCGGGAGGCGGAGGCATCGGCTCGTGCTGCCTATCAGTACGTGCGCTTCGCGTCGATGGGGCGGGACGGGGCGATCAGCCCACCGAATGAGGCACTCTCGGCCCGGGTGCTGGACGCCTTCGGCCTGTCGGAGAACCGTCGCCGTCGCGTCGTGGCCTCGACGTTTTCGGCCGAGTTGTCGGGACTGGGCGACTGTCGTCTCGACGAGCCGGGGCGTATTGCGCTGGCACACTACGTTTTCCATGCGCGGGCCAATGCCTTCGGACTCGACCTCGCGGACGATGCTTCGGTACCGGTGTTTATGCGGTTGGGGATGTCCATCAGCGAAGCGCGCCGCTTCGCGCGCGATGCGCACCAGGAGTATCTGGCCGAACGCAGCGCCCTGACCTTCCATTACGCCGTACTGCAGTCGGCGGTGGGAGGCATCGGGCTGAAGCTCGAGATACCGTTCGATCGCATTCAGGCCGCCGCCGCTCGGGTCACCGCCTTCAACCCCTATGACCAGGCACGGGCCGAGAACCGCAAACTACTGGCCGCTGGGTTGAACACCGGGTTCCGGTTGGCGATGGTTGCTGGTACCGGTCATCCCGGTCCTGCTATGAGCATCGCTGCCTCCGCTGCCTCCGCGCTGTTCGGGCGGCCGGAGGGGGATGCGGCGACGCGGGCGGCGTTGGAGGCGTATCAGCAGCAGCAGTGAGTGGACCTTCGACCGTCCGGCCGGCCCGGGTCAGCCGGCCGGTCGGCGGCGTACCGCGACCCCCAGCACATCGGCGGCGGGGACGTAGCCGAAGTGCCGCGAGTCCAAGCTCCTCGGGTTGTCCCCGCGGACCAGCAGGTGGCCGAACGGGACCACCGGCTGCGGTTCGGCGGCTCTGACGGCGCGCAGGAACTCCTCGGGGACGAGGTCTCCCGGGACGGCCACGACGCGCTTCACCATCCAGTCGACGTCCGGGCGCGTGGTGGCGCCAGCCGTCGCAGAACCTTTCCTCGCTGAGCGGGACAGCTGTGGATGTCGGAACACGACGACGTCGCCGACCTGTGGGCTGCTCCGCCGCACCAGCAGTTTCTCGCCGTCGGTGTAGGTCGGGCTCATGCTGCTGCCGCTGACCGTGATCAGGACCAGTGCGCGGCGCGCGGCGACCGTGGCCGCTACTGCGGCCACGCCGGCCACCGATACTGCCGTCACCTTGTTCGCGGACATCGTTGCCCTGCTCAGCATCACGCGTCAGCTCCCACCGGGTGCTCCTGATATCCCTCGGCCTGTAGCCGGAATAGCTGTGCGTACTGCCCGTTCGCGGCCATCAGCTGCTCGTGTGTGCCGCGTTCGGTGATCTCGCCGTCGGCGAGGACCGCGAGGACGTCGGCGTCGCGGAGGGTGTTGAGGCGGTGTGAGATCAGCAGGCTCGTGTGGCCTGCGCGGCGACGGGCCAGCGTCTGGTGGATCTCGTGTTCGGCCGCCGCGTCGAGGCCGGAGCTGGGCTCGTCGAGGATGAGCAGGTCGGCGTGGTCGCGCATCAGGGAGCGGGCCAGGGCGACGCGCTGCCACTGGCCGCCGGACAGCGCCAGGCCCCGCTCGCGGTCGGCGTCGAGGAAGACGCGGCTCAGCAGGGTCTGGTAGCCCTGGCGCAGGGTGGACAGGGTGCGGTCGATGCCGGCGGCGGTGGCGGCGCGGCGGACCGCCGGCAGGTCGTCCAGCCGCTCGACGTCGCCGATGCCGACGTTCTCGGCGGCGGTGACGTCGTAGCGGCTGTAGTCCTGGAACGTCGCGGCGATCCGGCGGCGCAGGTCGTCGACCGCCAGCTGCCGGACGTCGGTGCCGTCCCAGAGGATCTGGCCGCGTTCGGGTTCGTAGAAGCGGCACAGCAGCTTGACCAGTGTGCTCTTGCCCGCGCCGTTGAGGCCGACCAGGCCTACCGCGCAACCGTGCGGGATCACGAGGTCGAGGCCGCGGAGGATCCAGGGGCCGTCCGAGTCGTAACGGAACCAGATGTCACGGAGCTCGATGCCGGTTCGCAGAGGGCTGACCGGGGTGTCGCCGCCGGTGATGTCGGCGGGTGCATCGATGACGGCCAGGAAGTGCCGGAACAGCCGCAGGTTCTGCCCGGAGCGGGCGAGCTGGGCCACGGTGGCGGCCACCGCGGTCTGGACGCCGGCCACCGCCGCGGTGAACAGGGCGGCGTCGCCGACGCTCAGGTGGCCGCCCGCGACACCGCGTACCACTACTACCGCGCCGACGACGGAGACGCCGGCGGTGAGCAGCGCGAGCCAGCCCTGGACGACCGCGCCGCGCTGCTCGACCGCGAGGTCCGCCCCGGAGGTGGTTCTGAGGGCGTTGAGCATCCGGCCGTGGAACAGCGGGCCCAGACCGTAGAGCCGGACCTCCTTGGCCGTCGCGGGGTCGGTCAGGAGCTGCTGGTAGAAGTACCGTTTGCGCAACGTCTCGGTGTTCTGCTCCATGACGAGCACATGCCGCCGCCCCATGGAGCGCTGCCCAAGGTAGGCGGGCACGGCTGCCAGGCCGAGCAGCGGGACCATCGGCGGCCAGACCACCAGAACCGCGCCGACGAAGCCTGCGATGGCGACGCCGCTGCGCACGGTGCCGGTCAGCAGGTCCGTCATACCCTGCGGCGCGGATTGCGCGCCCTGCTCGGCCAGGCGCAGCCGGTCCTGGAAGACCGGATCTTCGAAGTAGCGCAGTCCGGGGAAGCCGTTGACATGCCGGTACAGCACGTCCTGCACCCGCAGGGACACCGCGCGCTGGACATACCGCACGGTCAGGCCGGATGCCAGCTCCAGGGCGACCAGCCCGAAGGCGGCCAGGGCCGCCGCCACGGCCAGCATGGTGGCTCGGCCGGCGTCAGCGTGACGGCCGAGCGCCAGCTCGTCGAACAGCAGCTTCCCGGTCCAGGCGGACAGGCCCGGCAGCAGTCCGAGGACGACGGTCACGCCGAACAGCGCGGCGGTGCCGAAAGGAGCCGCGCGCCAGCCCAGGGCGAGGGCGGTCAGGGCCGGCCGCCGGACCGGC
>JABFWL010000730.1 GCA_013362315.1 Catenulispora sp.
CGGATAGTTCTTCATGACCACGAGATGTCCGTCCTCAGATCCTCAGGATCCAGTGTCTCGTGTGTCCAAGATCCGGGGTCAAGGCCCTGCTGGCTAAAATGCGCGGGCCGCCGTTGGACAGATCCAGCAGGACGTCGTCGTAGCGGGCCCCGGTCGGGCCGATGTTGTACAGGCGTACGCGGTTCAGCTCGTACATCGCTGGGATCAGGCTCCTGGCTCGGCTGACGGCGGGGATGGGGACGCTGCGGTGCCGGGTGGATCAGCGGATGCGGAACCCGGACTGCTGAATGAGGGCTCACTGTCTGGACCCACCGTGATGCCGAGTGCGGCCAGTTCGCCGAGCATCCGCTGCCCGGCCAATTCACGCACCTGGATCTGGTATCTGGCTGTGGTGGTGTAGGTGCCGCCGTTCTCCCTACCCGCGCGCCGCAGCATCCCGTTGTCCGCGAGGTACTCGGCGACCCGCTTGATGATTGCGTGCCTGCTCTTGGAGTGGGCTCGGTCATCCCCAGTGGATGCCACCGGATTGCGGCGCTGGTAGTAGCGCCACAGGCGGATCAGGTCCGGGTGGTCGACCGGAACCCCGTCGTCCACGTCGGCTTCGGCGGCCCGGCGTTCCAGTTCTTTGGCAGCCTGCTCGACCATCGCATCAACGTGACGGACCGTGACGCGGCCGACATGGGCTTCGTCGTCCAGGTCTTCAGGCCGATAGTAGGCGAGTGCAACTATGGCCAGGTGAGCCAGTGCTGCGATCGGGCGGTCGGCGGGCTTGCTGATGTGGTCGGCGACGCTGACGGCGAACTGCGTTTCGGCGGTCGTCCCGAGCACCAGCCCGGCTCGTGAGTCGACCGTGATGACCGACAGGTCGAATCCGCGCGCCGCGGCGTGCAGCAGCTGCGCGAAGGCCGGATCGGTACGGCAGCGACCTACGAGTGCGGCGTACTCGGCGTTACGCCGGGGGGTCAGCCCTGGCTGGAAGCCGAAAGCAAGTAGCCTGTTCACTGCGGCCATGTCGTTGACGTCGCTCACACCACGGCCTCCTTCGTGTCTTTCTCGATCGATGGGTTAACGGCCGCAGGACCGCGCAACACCAGCAGGTCGTTCCCGGCGAACAGCTCGTCGTCCAACTCGTTGCCGTCTTCCAGCGCGGCCAGCGTCGTGCCGTGCTCGGGGTCGTAGCGTGGCGCACCGAAGAGGCCCAGCACCTGCAGGGCCAGCAAGTGATCGAGCTTTCCTCGACCGTCATTCGCCGTATGACGGCGTGCCAGCTTCAAAAGCGCGGACAGGCGGATTCCGTCGGCGTCGGCACGCGTCAACAGCGAGGTGACAGCTGTGTACTGCTCGTCGGAGAACGCAGAGACGTCTTCGGCGTCGCCGAACTCGGGCTCGACGATCAGACCGTCGTCACCATCGCGCTCGGCAGGCAGCGTCATCAGACCGGCGATCAGGTCTGGGAGGTAGACGATCGCGGGGCGGCGCGGCGGCGTCGCCGCGGCCACGAACCCGTCCAGTAGCGGATATGCCTGGCGGACCGGCAGCTCCAAGGTGGGTTGCAGCAGTTGGTGCTTGAAGTCGACGTAGGACCGGCTCGGGGGCGGCACGAAGGTCTGCCGTTCCTGCTCGGCACGGAACCGTTCGCCGGCCTCCTGCAGGTTCGCTTGCAGCGCCGCATGCCTGCGCAGGCACTCCTCGAGGATCTCGATCAACTCGGCGGCCTGGGCCGGGGTGGCATCCTCGGTGCTGTTCTCCATCATCCGGACGAGGTTGTCCTTGATGGTGCTCTCGGCATTGATGCGGTCCTCGATGTGTTCCAGCGCTTCGGTCTGCATGCCCTGCACGTCACGGATCCAGTCCACCGAGCGGATATCCCGGCGCATCCCTTCCAGCCGTGTGCGGATGTACTCGGCGTACTGCACGGTGCGGCGCAGCGCCAACTCCGCGGCGCGATATGCGTCGGTCAATCGTCCACGTCTGATCAGGGCTTCCAGCTTGGCGTCGGCGGCGACCTGTTCGGAAGCGATGTCGATGTCCACTGCGCCGACCAGCACCGCGATCGCCTCGTTGGAGACACGAAGCCGCGGCCTTCCGTCGTGTCCGGCGACTTCACGCAACAGTTTGAAAGAGAAGCGGTGCGAGGCGTAGGCGCCTTCCGGAGCCATGCCGTAGACGTGGCTGAAATCTCGGTCGACTGTCCCAACATTTAGCAGGCTGTCAAGGATCCAGCGGGCTACCTCGGCATGTTCTTCATTGTTCCGGTCGGGCATCTGAAGACCCGCGACGCGTGCCACCGCCTCTACGACGTCCTCGTGACGCGCACCGTCTTCGAAGTCCATCTTGAGCGTGACGGTGTCGATGGCAGTGAGGGCTAGTTCCTCCATCTGGTAGCCGGCCCAGCCGCGCATGGTGAGCAACGGTTTGCGGCGTTCCAGGTCGAGGACCGGATCGGCTACCGCGAGTGCCTTCACACGTGGTGCCAGGCCCAGTGTGTCGCGGCCGCCGACCCTTGCGTCGGTCATGCGATTTGCCTCCCCCCTGTTCGGTACTGCCGTGTTGATCACGTTGGAAGTGCGTGCATCACCGGACGGGTGCATCGCGAACATGGGGACTTATCGCATTGCCCGGGTATGTCGAAAACCACTACTGCGCCAGTGCTTGCAGGCCGCTGGCCAGATCGGCCTGCACCAGCTCGTCTCGTTCGGAGGGTGTCAGCCAGCGCGCGGAGGACCCAGCAGCGGTCCGCTTAACCCACAGCACGTCGTCGACGGCCTCGGCGACCGCATGCAGGTGGCTGATCACCATGACAAGGCGGTTACCGCCGGCCTGGGCGCGCAGTAGGTCCAGGGCTGCGTCCAGGGTGGTGGTGTCGAGGGCTGCGAAGCCTTCGTCGAGGAAGAGGGAGCCAAGGCTCGGCCCGCTGCGGGAGTGCAGTTCGGCGAGTGCCAGCGCCAGGGCGAGGGATGCCAGGAACTTCTCCCCTCCGGACAGCCGATTGGGGTGGTGGACGACTCCGGAGCTGCGGCTGACGATGTCGAAACTGTCGGCGAAGCCGAATCGCCCGTCGGTCATTTGCCCGAGCAGGTCGCTGGCCAGGCCGAGCAGCGCACGGGTGCGCAGGATGGTGAGGTGGCCGAGGAACTTGGCGTCGACCAGTTCACGTCGCAGAACGTCCAGCGCCTGGTAGCGGGCCTCGCCAGCGGCTATGGCAAAGTCCAAGTCAGCGGCTGGTTGGACCAGCTTCTGCATCTCACGGCGCTTCCTGCGGTGGTCCTCGATCTCTTTGGTTGCCGTCGTAGCCGCGGCGACCAGGGGGTACAGCGCCTGGGGTGCTGTCAGGTCGGCGGCGGGATCGAAGTCGCCAATATCGGTGAGCGCGGCGGCGTATTCAGCAAGACCGGTCACCGCGGAGTCTACGCGGGCCTTGCTGGCGGCGGACACCTCGGCGAGCCTGTCGCCCAGCGCTGAAGTGATCTTCGCCAGGTCGGCGGCGAACAGGCGTATCTCGGCGATTCCGGCCTCGTCGGGTGATTGCGGGAGGGGGTATTGGTCGCTGGCACCGAGATGTGTGACCGTCTGGGTGACGGCCTGAGCCCACATGCCCAGGGTGCTGCGCAGCGCGTTGAGCGGCCGTTCCACGGCTCTGCGGGTCTCTTCGTCGAGGGTGCGCTGCTGGTCAAGTGCCCGAGCCTTCTCCAGCCGCGCCGCTTCCCTCTGGTCGAACAGCTCCTGGATGTCGGCCATGCGAGCGGCGACGGCAGCACCAGCCGTGGCGGCGTCATCGGCAGCCACGTCGATCGCCTCGCCCGGCAGCATCGCCTGGAAGCGGGCAGGCAGCGTGCGGGTGTCGGCCTCCAGCCGGGCGACGGCGCGGGCATGCCGCTCGGAGGCTGTCTCGGCATCTCCGACGTGGCGGCGATGGACACTCTTGCGCCCGTCCAGCGCCTTGCTTTCTGCCTTGATCGCGGCGGCGTGGTCCAGTGCTTCGGCCTGGAGCCGCTCGGCGTGAGTGTCGGCTGCCTGTTCGCATGCGGTGATCGCGTCGCTGATCGGCGCGGCGGATGGCTCGGGATGTTGCTCTTGGGGGGCGTCGCTGCCCGCGGGCGGCATGGCCAGGGCCGCGGTGGCCGCGGACAGCGTCGCCAAAGCCGATTCGGCGTCGAAGGCTGCTGCTGTGGTGGCTGCCAGGGCCGCGAGGTCCCCAAAGGCCCGAGCCGTCTCTGCTGTGGCGTCTTGCGCCTTCTGTTGAGCGCTCTGGTACTCCCCCGCGCGTTCTGATGCGGCGGTTTCCGCCGCGGCTACGGCGGCGCGGACATCGGCGAGCCGACCGGCGGCCTTGGTACGTGCGGTCTTCGCTTCACGTAGCTGCGCTTTCGCCGCAGCCAGTTCAGCTGCATCGGTGGCGGATGCGGGTTCGAAGCCGGCCGGGACCTGCTGCCGGCACACGAGGCAGTCGCCGCCGGGGTGCAGTTCGGCGGCGATCGCGGCGGCCTTGTCGCGCAGCTGGAGCTTCTCCAGTCGTTCCTCGGCATCCGTGACCGCTTGGTCGGCCGTGGCCGATTCCTGCTCCAGCAGGCCGATACTCTCCCGGAGGGTTTTGCCTTTGCCTGCCGCGGCGGCTTGGGCGCTCGCGGCGTCGGCGACGTGGCGGGCCGTCGAGATGGCGGTATTCATGCGAGTGCGGGCCGTGGTGGCGCATGTGCGGATCTTTGTACTCGTTGTCGCCGCGGCACGGGCTGCCTCTGCCAGCGGTTCGGCGCGCTCGGCGCGCCGGGTCAGCTCCGCTTCGGCTACGGCGATGGCGGCGCTCTCGTCGGCGAGCTGGGTAGCCGAAGCGGCGAGCCGGCTGCGCTCACTACGGTGTTCCTCGGCGCGCTCCGCGAGAGTCTGCAGGATCAGGGCGGCCTTACTGAGGGCGTCCAGGCCTTCTGCGTCGGCGTCCGCCGCGGCAATCGCTGCGGTCAGTTCACCTTCCCGGGTCGTGGCCTGGGCGGCGCACCGGGTCAGAGTGGCCCGTCGTGCGGCGATGTCGGCGGCGACGGGCTCGAGTGCGTCGATGACGGCGTCGGCATCGGTCATCGTTCGCTCTGACAGGGTCTGGCCAGCCATAGTGGCCGCTGCGGCGGTGGCTCGGGCCGCAGAGGCTTCCTCCTGCAGCACGGTGATGCGGTCGATGGCGGTCTTCAGCCGCTCAGCACGGATGTGTACTGCGTCGGCGGCCTCGCTGGCCTCTGCGGCGGCCCGTTCGGGGTTGTCCGGCATGGCGGCGCGTTTGATCTTCGCCTCACCCAGGAGGTCCTTGAGTGTCACGCACTGACGGGCGGCCATCTGCTGGACCGACTCCAGGGATTCGGCGCCGAACAGTTCTCGCAGCCGTGCGCTGCGTTCCTTGGAGGCTGCGGTGAGGAGCTGGTCGAATTTGCCTTGCGGGAGCAGTCCGACACGTAGGAACGTCTCGTAGCGCATCTGCAGCAGCGCCGTGATGCGGGCGTCGACAGCGGTGGCGTTGTCGGTCTCCTCGCCGGTGTCGAGGTTCTTCAGATGATGCCGGCCTGCATTCGGGTTGGTGGCGTGCATGGTGCGGTGGATATGCCAGCGCTGCCCGTCGTGAAGAAAGTCGAGCTCGACGCTCATGGCTGGCATGCCGTCGGCGATGAGCTGCCGGGGTTCTTTGGCGTCCCAAGAGCTCTTTCGGAACAAGGCGAAGGTGATGGCGTCCAGCAGGCTGCTCTTGCCGGCGCCCGTGTCGCCGAGGGCTGCCACCAGGCTCTTGCCGGTGAAGTCGACAGTGACCGCGCTGGGGTAGCTGCGGAATCCGGTGAGTGAGAGCGTCAGCGGTTTCATCGCGTCGTCTCCGAATCGGTGGTGCCGGTCAGCAGGTTCGAGCGGTCGATGGCGGTGTGGGGCTGGCCGGCGATGGCGGCAGTCAGCAAGGTTTCCTCGCAGCACGGTGCGCAGTCATCGGGGTCGGGCTCGGCTTGCAGGTGGGCGAAGGCGGCCATGGCGCGGTCCAGGGCCAGGCCGGTGGTGCCGCGACCGGACAGGTACTGGCGCAACAGGTCTTGGACGCTGGGCGGTTCCTTGGTAGCTGTTTCACGGTCCAGAACGCGGTCGGCAGCCTCGGCGCGGCGCTCGTCGATGTCGACGATCGTCGCTTGCGGCAGCATTTTGGCGAGGGTGTCCGGCAGGAACGCGCTGAAGGCTTCGACGTTCACCACGGCTTTGACCCAGGCGTCGCCGACGCGGCCAGCGCGCTGCGCGATCTCATCCAAGGTGCCCTCCAGGCGGACCAGACGGCGGCCGGAGGTCAGGGGCACGAGTTCGATACGGGGCTGGATTTCCGGGCCGATCTCGGCCAGCACGACGCTCTTGGTGTCTGCGGTCTCGCCGAAGTCCAGCTGAAGCGGACTGCCGGCGTAGCGGGCCGGGAATCCGGCGCGGCCGACGGACTGCGGCTTGTGGATGTGGCCGAGGGCGCCGTAGGCGACGTCGGGCAGGTCGGCGGCTGCGGCTGCGTACTCATCGGCGAGGGAGATCCGCCGCTCCGAGTAGGAGGGGGTGGCTCCTTCGACGAACAGGTGGGCGGCGAAGACAAGGACATCCCGGGGACCGCGCCCTGCGGCCAGGCAGCGGTAGACGTCGGCCTGAACGGCGCGTACCCGCTCGGCGTAGGCCGCTGTCGTCAGTGCAGGGTCGGCGAAGTCATAGGTGAAGCGGTTGGGATGCAGGTAGGGCAGCGCGCCGATGCGCAGTGTCAACTCTCCGTTGCTGGTGGGGTATTCGGCCACCAGCAGCCCCTCGCGGCGGGCGTTGGCGGCGAATCGGACCCGGACGTGGTCGCCTGCGCGGGTGCCCATGTCGTTGAGGACGTACTCAAGGAATGCCAGGACATAAGAGGTGTCGTGGTTTCCGGCGACGACGACCGCGGGCGCGATCGCGCCGAGGCGGCGCAGCGCCTGCGCTGCGCGGCGCATGTCGTCCAGGCCCGGGCGTGAGCTGTCGAACAGGTCGCCGCTGTGGACGATCAGGTCAGGGGCAAAGTCGTCGGCGATCTGGACGATCTCCTCCAAGACGGCGTCGACTTCGGCGTCGCGTCGGTAACGGCCGATCTGGCGGCCCAGATGCCAGTCGGAGGTGTGGAATACGCGTCCTGTCACGAGTGCCTCCAGGAGGACGGTCCGCAGGCCGACGGGCTGCGCCGCCGCGGCCGGAGGTATGGCTGCCGCCGACTGTACACCGAATCCCAGGAAGAAATCTGGAAAACTCTGGAACCCTGGTAGGGTGTGCGCCATGAGCGATCCCCTGGATGCCCTGGAAAAGAGCATCAGCAGCCTGCGCCGCGCGATCCGGGACGCTTCGGCCGCCGGCGACACCGAGCGCGCCGGTGAACTGCGGGCACAACTCCGCCGCGCAGAACGGGCATGGGACGCCCTCATCGACGCCGACGAGCCGGCGGCCACACCGGCCCGCCTTGAGCCGACGGCGGTCCCGGCCGCCCAGGGAGCGCAGCTCCCGGCGCGCGAACACGTCCACCGGGCTCTGATGCTGCTCGGGACCCCGGCCGCGCCCAAGCTGATCGTCGGCGTGCACGAGGCGTTCTTCCCAGGGGAACTGTCCGCGTCCAAACTGTCCAGCCTGCGCCGGGACGAGGAGCGCTCCTACCGGTCCAGCCCGGGCGCCAGACCGTACTACCTGTGCATGGCGCTGGCCCACGACCTGCTGACACCGGTGCGGGCGCTGGTCACCATCAGCACCTGGGCACTGGAGCAGCGCATCATCGGCCCCCTGTCGCCACGCGTGGACTTCCTCACCGGCGCGGTGCACATCGCCAAGGCAGTGCACAATTCAGCGCAATCCACCGCGGATGGGCCCAGCCCGGCAGCTCTGCGGCTGCTGTGGCGCTTCGCGGTGAACATCCCCGACGCCCTACCGAGAAGCGCGCCCGGCCATGAGGGCGCGCTGGACCCTCAGCAGGTGATCGATGCTGCCGAAGCCGAACTGGAGGTGCACGCCGACGCCGACCGTGCCGTTCGCACTGAGGCCGCGCGGCGGGCACGCAAGTCTCTCGGTGACGATCAGCAGTTGTTCGGCGCGCCTCTGCAGGGCGTTACGCGCCTGCGAACAGCCCGGGCGTGACACCTATCGCTCAGCAGTCCCCTTCTCCCCCGCAAGGATCTACGACACCGTGAAAGCACCAGTCGACGACCGTCTCGACGCGCTGCGCGGATCCGCGAAGCGCCTGGACTACAGCGCCCGGTCGCTGGCGGCCCTAGAGAACAACCCGCGCTGCACGCTGCGAGCCCTGCTCGACGCCTCTGGCTCCGACAAAGCCGCCATCGCCGCACACGCCGGCCACCCCTCGCCCTTCGGCCAGTCCGCCTTCGCCCTCGCCCGTGGCAACGTCTTCGAGACGATGGTGAAGGACAACGGCTGCGCCGAACTCCTGCGGCTCTTGCGCGAGACCCTGCAGTTGACGCTGCCGGAGGTGGGGTACGAGGACCTGAACGACATCGGAGGCGACGGCCGCGCCGAGGTCCGCCACGACCGCACCAAGCAGGTGCTGCTGCAGGCCGCCCGGGGAAACGGCGGCGGCACCCTGTTCGACCACCCGATGCTGTGTCTTCCAGTCGGCGGGCACAAGGCATTCCTGGAGCCGGACCTGGTGGCCTTCCGTATTGGCGGCCGCTTTCACGTCGTGGAAATCAAGAGCTTCCCGATCATCGACGGGCAGGCCGACCCCACGCAGGTGCGCGCGGCTACCACGCAGGCGTGCGCGTACATCATCGCGTTGCGCAACCTGCTCGCACGGGTCGGCATCGACAAGCAGGCCGTGTCCGACACGATCGTGCTGGTCGCACCGAAGGACTTCACCAACCGCCCGACCGCGGCATTCGTCGACGCCCGCAAGCAGGTCGCCGCCCTGAGCCGGCAGCTGGCCCGTATCGAGCGCATCGGCGACCTGGTCGACCTCCTGCCCGAGGGACTCACTTTCGACCTCGGCCTCGACAAGGACAAGCGGGCGCGACGCCCAGCCGAAGAGCTGGCTGAGGCGCTGGACCAGGTTCCCGCGACGTACCGCCCGGATTGCCTGAACCACTGCGAGATGGCGTTCTACTGCCGATCCCGCGCCCGTGCGGATTCCTCCCTGGATGTGCTCGGTCCGGCGGTGCGCGAGCAGTTCGGCGGTATCGACACCACGACCATGGTCCTGGGACTGGCTCAGGGACGCCTGACTCCGACCCAGGACCAGGTGGAGATGGCCGCGGCCCTGCGGCACGCCGCACGGCTGCGCGCCGAACTGAACGTCCTCGGGGGCGCGGAATGAGCATGCTGTCGGCGTTGGCGCATGTGCAGGCGACGGAGTCGATGCAGGCGGTGCCCCTGACCGCGTTCCGGCACCGGCGCCTGTCCAGCCGGCCGCTGGTGATCATCCCGCTGGTCATGGCCGGGGAGGCCGGGGCACCCCTGGCCGCGATGGTCGGCTCCGCCAGGAGGAAAGGGACCCTCCTGGTCGTGGCTCAGCCCCGCAACCGGGATCAGAGGTTCGCGTTCGCTGCCAGCCTCGGCCGGACCGTGATCGACTACATCGATTCCTTCCGCCAGGGCCGCCGCGGGGGCGGCGGGCACTCCCGGTACCCCGACACACCGCAGATCCTGGTACCCAACCACGGCGGCATCAAAGCCCTGGCCGATCTGGGACGCATGTGCCGCTTCCGCTCGACATCCGGTCCACACGCCGTGCCTGACGTCGTACCAGAGTTCGGCATGTGGCTGACGTTCCTGGTCGACAGGGCCGAACAGGCCGGCACCTCCATGCTGCTGCCCGTCACCGGGATACTCGCCGAGCACTGGGCCACCGGCCAGAGCACACTAGAGGACCAGAACCTCGCCTCCCTGATGGCCTGGATCGCTCCCCCCGCCGGGCTGAGCGTCGAGCAGGCCATGGCCGATGCAGAGAACCCGGACGTGTGCCCGCCGGCGGGCCCGGCGACCTCCCCGGAGTTCGACAACCGTGACCTGGCTCCGGCGATCAAACGGTTCGACACAGCCCGCACCCTCGGCGACCTGCGTGCGCTGGCCGCCGCCGAGTCCGACCTGCGGGAACTGATCGCCGGACAAATCCAGCCCACCTGGCGCATGACGTGGGAGGCCATAGCGCTGCTGCGGTCCGTACCCGAGGCGCCACGGACCATCAAGCGCTTCGAGCGCGACTGCGCGGCCTTCACCAGCTACTCCGACTACCGGGACTCCGGTGGACTTCCGCAGCGCAAGCGGGACACCGCGATCGGCGCGGCCCAACGGCTGGGCTGGCTGGAGCGTGCGCTGGCCGAATTCGAATCCGACATGGCGTTCGACGACCCGTTCGTGCTGGCCGACAGGCGCAGCGCCGGGGAGGCATTCGCCGGGACGGTCGTAGAGGCCGAACCCAGCCGGACAGTCACCACGGCCAGCAACAGGCGAGTGCCGCGGCCCCGCGTCACCATCCGCACCCAGGACCCCGTGCGGCTCGCCGCGGACACCAAGCTGCTCAGTCCGTCCATGCCGTCAGGCCACAAGGCCGTCATCGTCTCCGTCCTTCCCGACGGCGACGCCACACTAGTCACGGTGGAAGTCACCGGCGGCATGGGACGCGCCCGCGTCCCAGCGCGGGGCAGCGTTCCAGTGCCCGACCAGCGCATCGCCTACCTGCCCGACCCGGGGTGGCGCCCCGCGCCGCAATTCCCGGGGTCCGATCGCACCCCCTGGACCCACAGCGCCACCGCCGGCGAAACCGGCGCCGATCCCGCCGCACCCGAGGACGCCGCCGCAGAGGAGTGGGGCAATGAAGACTGACACCGACGCAACGCCCGCGGCAGCCGCGGCCGCCGCCACCGATGCGATCCTGACTGACATGGCCGACGGGTCTCACAGGGCCCTCGTCGTCGACTCCCCGCCGGGCGCAGGAAAGAGCACCCTAGTGGTTCGTGCCGCACAGGAACTCACCGCGGGCGGTGAACGCCCGATCATCGTCGCCCAGACCAACAGCCAGGTCGACGACCTGATCGAGCGTCTGGCCGCGGCGCATCCCGACACCGCCATCGGACGCCTGAGCGCGACGGACTATGTCGCCACACCCGCTCTAGGCGCCCTGACCAACACAACTGTGGGCCGCGCCCTAGGCGACCTGAGCGGCTGCCGGATCATCGTCGGCACCGCCGCCAAGTGGGCCACCGTCCGCGACGGCACGTTCGGCTGGGCAATCCTGGACGAGTCCTATCAGATGCGGTCAGACATGCTATTGCAGGTGGTCGAACGCTTCGACCGCGGCCTGTTCGTCGGCGACCCCGGCCAACTGGACCCGTTCACGATCGTCGGCACCGAGCGCTGGATCGGACTTCCGCACGACCCGACACAAAACGGCGTCACCGTCATGCTGGAGCACAACAGGGGCATCCCCGTGCACCGACTGCCGGTGTCCTGGCGCCTCCCGACTTCCGCCGCCCCCACCATCTCCCAAGCCTTCTACCCGTTCACCGGCTTCACCGCCGGAACCAGCGAAGGCACACGCGCCCTGGAGTTCAACACCACCGCGTTCGGCAACACCGACCTGGACGAAACTCTCGCGATGGCATTCGCCACCGGCTGGGCCCTGCACGAACTGCCCCGCCGACACGTCCCGCGCACCGACACCGAGACCATCCAAACCGCCGCCAACCTCGCCGGCCGACTGCTGGACCGCGGAGCGCTCGCCACCTGCGAACGCCATCAAAACGGCCGCCCCCTGGGAGCCGGAGACATCGCCATCGGCGTCGCCCACCGCGACCAGGCCGACCTAGTACGAGCCGCCCTCACCCGGACCGGCAACCCCAACGCGCCGGGCGTGGCGGTGGACACCGCGAACCGGCTGCAGGGCCGCGAATACGAAGTCGTCATCGTCATCCACCCGCTATCCGGACGCCGCGACGCCACAGCATTCCACCTCGAAGCCGGGCGGCTATGCGTACTCACCTCCCGCCACCGGCAAGCCTGCATCGTCGTCGCCCGCGAAGGAATCGCCGACCTCCTCGACAGCCACCCCTCCACCGACCCCGTCCACCTGTCCGTACGCGCCAAATTCCCAGACGGCTGGGAAGCCAACCACGTTATGCTCGCCAAGCTCGCGCTGCATCGCGTTGCCGCGTGACTCCCCGGCACAGCGCTGACGGTTCCGACAGGCGCGCCGCGCCGTCGCGGTGTCCGAGGACGGACAGACTCTGCATCTGCGCAAGCCCGAATCACGTCAGGTCGTGCTGTTCGACGTCGAGACCGGACCCGATCTCGCACGGACAGGAGGGCCACGCCCACCGACCCACGACCGCAGATCCGGGCCCAACTACAAGGGGCGTACTTGAAGGTCGCCGATATCGAGCACTCCGCCATGCCCTTTTGTATTTCTTCGGTCTCTCCCCTGACCGCTACGGACCGGTATGGGCGTCCTACGGCAACCTCGTTCTCGCCCAAGACCGTACGGCCGCGACCACGCCGGGTGGATCGCTTACGCGTCTGCGCGTGCTCCCCGTCGGCCCATGACCAGGGGCCGTGGGCACTGACCTCGCACCACCTACGTCAGAGCTGCGATTCCGACCGCGAGCGCCAGCAGCGAGCAGGCATTCGAGCATGATCACCTCCCTGCACATGCACATCCGCGCCGCCGCCTCAGCCGCGAGGACTCGGCCCCGGGCCAGCCCGGCGAAGGCCGTCCCAAGCCCGGGGAATCCGAGTGCGGCGTAGTAGCACTGCTGGAAGCATGATCGCGTGATCCAGGATCTCGAACCCATGGTCGTACGGCACACCCTCCGCATTCCTGCACCCGGCGGCTCCGGGCCGTCCGAGCAGGCGTTGCCGGTGGTCAGGCAGCTGGATGCTGCGCTGCTGTCGGCCGGGTTCACGCTGTCGGCCCAGGCGCGCCGGTATCTGGCGGGCCTTCCCGAGCCGCTGGCCGCGTACGCCGGAGCCCGGACGCTGGGCGCGGTACGCGAGCTGGTCGGCGCGCACGTGCAGCACAACATGTACTTCGTCGACTTCCCCGCGAACGTGCCGGACACCGTGGAGTTCTGGTGGTCCTGCGTCGCCGGCGTGCTCGCCGACGAGGCGACGCACGGTGCCACGTACGAGCAGCTGAGCGCCGGGGTGGTCGACCTGCTGACACTCCCGGCCTACGGCCGGTACCAGCACACCTACGAGGAGATGCTTGCCGCGCACGGCGAGCTGGTGGCTGCGGCCGGCGACCGTGTGACGGTGCTGCACCTGGGCGGCTCGCTGGAGGAGGAGGTGCGGGCGCTGTACCTGGCATTGGCCGGGAGCAGCACGCCGCTGGGCGAGGAGGGCCTGCGGGATCTGGAGGTGCTGGCCGGGCACTGCGCGGCGGGGCCGCAGCCGGAGCGGATCCCGGTGCGCGAGAACCGGGCGGTCGTCAACCGGGCCAGGCTCACCGCGGGCGCGGACCTGCTGCTGGACACCGTGACCGATGTGCTGCGGCTCGCGGCGGCGCTGAGCAACGGGGACGTGGGCCTGGTGGAGCCGACGCGTTTTCGCGCGCTGGGCCGGCCGGTGCGGCGGGCTCTGCTGGCGGGGCTGGACGCGGTGGTGGCGGCGGCCCCTGCCAAGCTCGCCGACGTGAACGGGCACCGCGAGGAGTTCAAGCGGCTCGGCGAGCGGCTGCACCCGCACGAGTACCCGCGGTGGCCGCATGCCGCATCGGTGTTCGCCGTCGCCCGTGGCGAAGTAGCAGCCCCCACTTTCGGCAGCCGCGTGGAGCGGATGCTTGCGCAGGGCGATGTGGCAGGCGCGCTGCGGGTGCTGGGCGCGGCGCCGGGCCGGCTGCTGCGGGCGCTGGACCGGCTCCTGCGCGGCTGCGCCTCGCAGGCCGAGCGGGACGCGGGGGTGGCGGCGGCCTCGCAGGCCGCGCAGAGTGCGTCCGGGCGGGTGCTTCTGGCGGTGCGCGAGCACTTCCTCGGGCGCGGGCGGC
>JABFWL010000094.1 GCA_013362315.1 Catenulispora sp.
GACCGCCACCTTCATGCCGAAGCCGGTCTTCGGCGACAACGGCTCGGGCATGCACTGCCACCAGAGCCTGTGGAAGGACGGCGCCCCCCTCTTCTACGACGAGGTCGGCTACGCGGGCCTGTCCGACACCGCCCGCCACTACATCGGCGGCCTCCTGAAGCACGCCCCCTCCCTGCTGGCCTTCACCAACCCGACGGTGAACAGCTACCGCCGCCTGGTCCCCGGTTACGAGGCCCCGGTGAACCTGGTCTACTCCCAGCGCAACCGCTCCGCCTGCATCCGGATCCCGATCACCGGCTCCAACCCGAAGGCCAAGCGCATCGAGTTCCGCTGCCCGGACCCGTCCTCCAACCCCTACCTCGCCTTCTCCGCGATGCTCCTGGCGGGCCTGGACGGCGTGAAGAACAAGATCGAGCCCATGGCCCCGGTCGACAAGGACCTGTACGAGCTCCCCCCGGACGAGCACGCCTCGATCCCCCAGGTCCCCGCCTCCCTCCCGGCCGTCCTCGACTCCCTCGAGGCCGACCACGGCTACCTCCTCGAAGGCGGCGTCTTCACCCAGGACCTCATCGAGACCTGGATCTCCTACAAGCGCGAGCGCGAAGTCGACCCGGTGCGCCTGCGCCCGACGCCGCACGAGTTCGAGCTGTACTTCGACATCTAAGATGATGATCTGACCTGCGGAAACGCAGTCTCAGAAACCTGCAGCACCGCGTATCGCCCCAGGTTGGCTAACCGCCGACTTGGGGCGATTCTGTCTACACAGATGTCCGCGGATCGCTCATGTTCTCGTGATTCGGGCCCGAAGTGGGCCCCCACCGCGCAGGAACGCGCACCAATGGTGCGTCGCCCACCGGCTGCCGAGGGGTGTCCTACAGCACGCTGCTGCAGAGCAGCTCGCACATCCGCGCCGATTCACATGCGCGACTTCCACAGTCGGCCCAGCGAGAGCCGTGCATCGTCGGCCACCCTCGGGCTATGGGGCTGGTGTTGCCGTGGCCGCCGGCGTCGACGGCGGATTGCGTTACCGATTTCCCGCGATCAGTGGTGGATCGCCCGTCGCCCGGTGACCAGATGGTAGGCGATCAGCAGGATCACGGCCCCGGCCAGGGCGGTGAGCCATGTCGACAGGTTGAAGAACCCGTTGATGTTGTCCACGTGGAACAGCTTGGTGGCCAGCCAGCCGCCGAAGACGGCGCCGACGATGCCGATCAGGGTCGTGACGATCAGGCCGTGGCTGTCGCTGCCATTGACGATCTTCTCCGCCAGGAAGCCAACGACGAGTCCGAGCACGATCCAGGCGATGATGCCCATGGCAGATCTCACTTCCTTCCGGCCCTGCCGCAGTGCGGGCGGGCCCCGGTCATGTCATTGCTTGGGTACCGGTTGACCGAGTCCGCTGATTCCAAACAATCGACGATATGATTCCAAACGGGCTACGACATCACCGGGTGCCACCAGCGATTTGCCTTTCGCTACCTCACCACACAGATGGTTGGCCTGACCGCAACAATCAGCTCGGTTTTGAACAGACCGATCGCCGATTTCCATGAGCGCGGTTATCGTAGGCGTCGCAGACCGAACCGATGGAGGAAAGACCGCGGTACCGGTGCTCGGTGGCGCCACTCGAAGCCCTTGGGAGTGTCGGGGTGAGCGGCTACAGATCGTTGACCACGCGTCGTGCAACAGCGCCGACGGCGAGGTAGAAGACCGCTGCGATGCCGTAGTTCAACACGATGTTGAGCTTGTGGTCGTCGGGCGTGAACAGGTCGAGGAACCAGGTTGCGAACCATGCCGCCCAGTCGGCGTCGGTATGGACGATGTCGTTTCCGGGGTTGGCGTCGAGCAGGACGAAGACTATGTGTGCCACGATGATGATCGCGATGATCACTGCGGCAAGGAAGATGAGATCGCCTGGAGCTCGACTCCGGTAGAACCTTCTTCGCGATTCGGTGACCACGAGCAGCATCCCCTCTGCCGAGGACGCCGACGACAACCGTCGACATCAAGACCTTGAGTACATACGGCGGCCAGTGACTGGCGTGACCCTTTCGGCGATCCTGATTACCTGTTCGCACACGGTGAAACAAACGATCGACTGGTGGTGCACGGGTGTCACGGACCGGCACCGAGCCGGCCGACCTCATCGACCCGGATGACCTCAGCTCAGCAACACCAGCGGTTGTCCGATGTCGGCGGCAAAGGCGCCGCCGGCCAGCGCGTCCGGAAAGTTCACTCCGCAGGCCACCGAAACCGAATGCGGTCCCGGCTGCACTCCTACCTGCCGGACGGCAGCGGCGACATCGCGATCACCGCCGACGGTCCGACCGTCTACAGCCCGGACCTGGATCCGGCGGTGGCGCCGGACGGCACTGTCGCCTTCGCCCGCGGCACCGCAATCACGCTGGCTGCTCTCGACGGCAGCTCGGCAGGCCGGGAGTACACGCTCTACTCGGGCAACACCGACGCGCGGCACCCGGCGTGGGCCGCCGACGGCTCTTTGCTGTTCGAGCGCACGGCCGTTCAGAACCCCGGCAATCCGGGACCCACGCCCCAACCCGACGTCTACCGCTTCGCCAACGGCGCTGCCACGTTGTTCCTGGCAAACGCCGCGCAGCCCGCCGTCTCGCCCGACGGGAACCGGATCGCCTTCCTGCGCACCGACTCCCGCGGCATCAAGCAGGTCTTCACCGCCGGCGCCAACGGTGTCAGCAGCCTGACCCAGATCACCCACGGCGACACCGACGCGACCGAGCCGTCCTGGTCGCCGGACGGCTCCACCCTCGCCTACGTGATGCCGACCTGGAACGAGGTCATCGAAGTGCCGGCCGCCGGCGGCGCCCGGCGTCGGCAGCATCCCGAACGCCGACGCCCCGGCCTGGCGGCCGAATCCGCGGCCGTCGCACGTCACCCGGATCGCCGGAGCGGATCGGATCCACACCGCCATCGCCGCCTCCCGGCACGACTTCGCCGACCACAGCACCGCCGATCCGTCCCGTGACCAGGCCCGCGCCGTCGTCCTGGCCCGGTCCGACACCTACGCGGACGCGCTCGGCGGTTCCTCCCTCGCGGTCCGCAAGAACGCGCCGCTGCTGATCACCTCGCCGACGGCGCTGGCTCCGGACGCGGCCGGCGAAATACAACGCGTGCTGGCCCCCGGCGGAACGGTGTACCTGCTCGGCGGGACCAGCGCCCTGTCCCCAGCGGTGGCGAGCGCGGTCCAGAAGCTGCAGTACACCGTGGTACGGCTGGCCGGGCCCGACCGCTACGCCACGTCGGTCGCGATCGCCGGTCAGGTCGACCCGAGCCCGCGGGTGCTGCTGATCGCCAGCGGCGACAACTTCCCCGACGCGCTCGCCGCCGGCGCCACCGGCCAGCCGCTGGTCCTCACCGCCGGCTCGACGATGCCCACAGCGACCCTCGCCTACCTCAACACCATATATCCGGTCGACCCGCCCTTCGGCGGCACCACGCAGATCGTCACCGTCGGCGGCCCCGGCGACAAGGCCGTGATCGACGCCTACATGGGCGGCAAGCTCCACTGGGGCGAGGAGATGAGCCGCATCAAGCTGGTCGGCGATACTCGCCAGGACACCGCGCTGCTGGTCGCCCGCTCCTTCTTCGCAGGCGTCTCCGAAGCGGCGTTAGCAACCTCGGCCTCCTGGCCCGACGCCCTCTCCGGCGGCGCGATGATCGGCCACGTCGGCGGACCACTGCTGCTTACCGACCCCAGCGGCCTCTACGGCCCGGACGCCGCCTACCTGCACAGTCTGGCCGGCGCCGGCGGACTCACGGCGGTGGACGTCCTCGGCGGCCCGGCGGCGCTGCCGACGACGATCTCGCAGCAGATCGCGACGCAACTCGGGGTAGCCGGCACAGTCGTGGTCGGCCAAGGACACCGCGACCCGATCCCGCTCGGGACGCGCGCCACTGCGGGAGCTGTCACCGCTCAGCGGTAAGGGCTGGGGCGCGGCTGCACGCCACCGGATCAGCTCGTAACCACGATGGGCCCAAAATGGGCCCACCGCGCCCGCAAGCGGCCTCAACCGGGCCACTTCTAGCTGCCAAGCCCGGGCCACACGAAGCTGCCACAGACACAGCCGGAGGCCGTCCGCCGGAATGGCCGGATGATCGGGGGTCCGGCGATCCGCGGGGATCGTGTGGGATCCGACCGCCCCTCCGGTCCAAACGTCCGACGGACCGAGTGCCACCGAACCCGACCCCTGAGAGCCTCGAACCACGCGAGCTTCGCTCGGTTCCCGCCCCTCCGACCCGTCCACGTTCGGCGCAACCGACCTGCGCACCCCGACATTCACCGACAAGATCATCGCTACCTACCCGAACGACGACGACGCGGTGCTGTTCCAGTACAAGCTGACCATCGACCGGTACGGATGAGACTGGCTGGAGCGGTTCGTCGCGCAGAAGCCAACCTTCCTGCGCGGCGTCCCCGGCTCCTCCGCCGGGGTCGCGAACGGCCCCTACCTGGCCACCCCCGCTTCGGCCGGCAACGTCGGCCTGCGCGGCCGGCAGGTCCTGTCGCGCTACGACCACTTCACCTCCTGGGCCCAGCGCGCCGCGATCCTGCGCCGCGCCGGTCATCCGAACACTGCGAAGCTCTTCCTCAGCTGGTTAGTCCGGTGAGCTGAACGCCGCCGACCGAGCCTGCCCAGTGGGCCGCAGGGACTGGCGAGAGCCTCCGCCGCAGACCAGGGGTTTTCGTAGCCTTCACTTCGACCTTTAGAACATGGCTTGACCTGCCGAAACGCTGCTCTTTCTCAGGGAGCCGGCGGAATGTTCTGGTTGACGCGGAAGAAGTTGTCCGGGTCATAACGGGTTTTGAGTGCCACCAGGCGGCGGAAGTTGGATTCCCCGTACGCCTGGTGGATCCGGTCGACGCCTTCGTCGCCAAGGAAGTTCACGTATACGCCCGCTTGGTGCTTCTCCATCGCGGCAAAGAACTCGCGCGTCCAGGCACGTTCACGCTGGCCGATCTCTGGCGGGTCTTCGGGCAGCCAGGCTCCGTTGACGTTGAGGTTGTGTGCGGCCTGCCGGTTGGCATAGGCGGTGGCGTTCCCTGTCAGGCGGCTGATGGCGCCGCCGAGCTGAAAGATCAGGGCATAGGAACGTGCGGAGTCGACCCGCGAGGCGTGATGTGCGATGGTGTCGATGGCCTCATCGGTGAGCTCGCCGAGCTCGGTGGACTTCCAGTAGTAGTGCCAGCCGTGCGGGACTGTCTGGTCGAACATGCCTTGCAGCGCACCGTACGGCCGCGGTGCGACCAGATCGAGCAGCGGCGATCCGAACGAGCGCAGCGGTCGCAGGAACCGCTCCCCGGTGGCGTGGTCACCGACCCAGCAGACAGTCACGGCGCACACTTTGCGTCCGTGCAACGTCGCGGGGATGACGGCCAGCGGCGCGGCCTTGCGCAGGCTCACAATCGTCGTGAGCTCGTCCGGAGCGGACTTCATCAGGTCGCGGTAATGGCGCAGCACCGCCGGCGCGTCGTCCATGGCCCAGAACACCGGCCCGGCCAGCACCGGCCCGACCGGATGCAGCCGGAAGCCGAAGGAGGTCACGACTCCGAAGTTGCCTCCACCTCCGCGCAGCGCCCACAGCAGGTCGGGATCCTGGCCTTCGGCTTCCCCGGCCGTGCGCAGCCTTCCGTCAGCGCCGATCACGTCCGCCGACGCCAGATTGTCGGCGGTCAGGCCGTGTTTGCGCATCAGCCAGCCGATCCCGCCGCCCAGCGTCAGACCGGCGACGCCGGTGTGGGTGACGATCCCGCCGGTAGTGGCCAGCCCGAACGCCTGGGCCTCGCGGTCCAGGTCCCCCCACAGCGCCCCCGGCTGCACCCGGGCCACGCGGGCCGCCGGATCGACCCACACCGCCCGCATCGACGACAGGTCCAGGACCAGTCCCTCATCGCACAAGGCGCTGCCGGCCACGTTGTGGCCGCCGCCCCTGAGCGCCACCAGCAGCTCGCGCTCGCGGGCGAAGCGGAGCGCGGCGAGCACATCCGCGGTACCGGTACACCGGGCGATCACAGCGGGCCTGCGGTCGATGGCGCCGTTCCAGATGCGCCGCGCCTGGTCGTAACCGGCGGAGGCCGGGGTCAACACCTGCCCGACGAAGCCGCTGATCTCAAGGGTCATCGCGCTCACCACCTCGTGCTCGTGCCTCCGACCGCACCCGGGCTCGCGCGCACCGGCGAACTGTCGCCAAGGCCATGGTCAGCCCGCCGGTCAGGGGAAGCCACCCCAGAAGGTGAGTTGGAAGGATTTCCCCATGTCGGACGACCTCGGGCGGGGACCAGGCGGGTACACCGAATCTTCCGTGCTCGCGGTGGAAGCATCCGATGGAGTCGGCAGGTTGCCTCATAGCGACCCTGGCGCAGCGGCCGGCAGCCGAGGAGGATGCGACGGTTCGGGACCGGGATCGTTCACCGGTCTGACCGGGGTGAAGGACCTGGCGGCGGCCATAAGCAGGAGTACAGGGAGGACGGGGGCCATGTATGCGAGGCGGAAGTGGCCAGCGGAACCCAGCACACCGCTGAGAGCGCCTCCGGTAATGACTCCGAAGTAGTTGAACAGGTTCATGCGCGCGAGGATCACTTCGGCGGCGGCCGGTTGGAGCCGGCCCGCTGATGCGAGGCAGAGCGGGGCGAAGGCCGAGACGCCAAGACCTGTCACCCCTGCGGCTGCTATGGCGATCAGCCAGGTGGGGGCGCCAGCCAGTGCTGTGAGGGCTACCGCCGTGACGGCTGCCGCCCAGCGGACCACCGCGACCGGTCCGATGCGGCGGATGAGGCGATCGGCGCTGCTCCGGCCGATCACCGTGCCCACCTGGTAGGCGGCGTAGGCCAGCGGGGCCACCGCCAGGGATGCGGCCAGTGTCTGATGCAGGTATGCGGTGGACCACGTCGACACACTGGAGTCGATCACGTACGCGACCAGCAGAACGATGCCGAACGGGACCAACTTGGCCCAGATCCCCGTGCCCAACGATGCGTCCGCGAGCTCGTGGACTTTCCGGTCGACCGTCATGGCGGGCAGACGATGTGCACGGATAGCCGGCACCAAGGCCAGGACGAGCATGGCCTGAACAGTCAGCGTGTCCGAAACAGGCCAGCCCAGGCGGCTGGTAGCGGCGGTCACGAGCGCAATGGCAGCGCCCGCGCAGCTCCAGACCGCGTAGAAGGACGCGAAGATACTATGCCCGTAGTGGCGCTCGACCACGGCTGCCCGCGTGTTGGCACAGACGTCGATGCCTCCGATCCCCAGCCCGAACAACGCATACGACACGACTAGCAGGGCGGAGTCCGGAGCCCAGGCGATACCGAGCAAGGCCGTTGCCACTGACACCACGCAGCCGCGCATCGCCGCGACCGGCCCGAGACGGCGGATCGCGGCCAGGCCGAGGAAGCTGCCCGCGCCGGCAGCGAGTGCCACGGCGAGCATCACCGCCGTGGCGACCAGGGGTGGCAGACCGAAGCGTTCCTTGACCGCCGGAATCGTGGTGGAGACCGATGCCACCGCGGCGCCTTGGGCCGCGAACACGAGGGCGGTCACCGTGCGGGCCCGGGCCACCGGGGTCGAGACTCCGGGCCGAGACGACGCCGGGTCTGAACGGGACACACTCATGACGCGCCCTCATTTCGCTGATGCCGCAGGAGCTGGGACGAGCGGATTCCGGAAACCTTAGACAGCCCCGAGCCGGGATACGCAGGATGCCGTCGGCCAAATTGCGGACCTCAGCGGCCACCCGAGATCGTCCGGCACCGATGTGGCCGCTGGAGTCCCCTCTGTGGCCGCGCGAACCAGTTCCCCGCCGGAAAACCGCGCCTACGGTCGTCCCAAACCCACACAAGCAGCGAGAAGGAGGTGGGCCTGGTGGCGAACCCGGAAAGCGACACTTGCGTCATCGGGGCGGGACCGGCCGGACTGGCGGTGGCCAGGGCTCTGGCGGAACGGAACCTCCCCTATACCCACATCGAACGGCACACTGGAGTCGGCGGCCTGTGGGACATCGACAACCCCGGCAGCCCGATGTACGAGTCGGCTCACTTCATCTCCAGCAAAACCCTGTCGGGCTTCGGGGGGTGGCCGATGCCGGACGACTTCGCCGACTATCCGCCGCGGCAGCAGATCCTGAGGTACTTGCGGTCCTTTGCCGACGCCTACGGGCTCACCGACCGGATCGAGTTCGGAGTCGGAGTCCAGTCCGTGGAGAAGAACGCCGATCACACCTGGACGGTCACCCGTGCCGACGGTGGTGAGAGCGTCCACCGGCAGGTGGTCGTCTGCACCGGCGCGCAGTGGCACCCCAACGTTCCCGAACTGCCCGGCGACTTCGCCGGCGAGATAAGGCACACCATCACCTACCGCAGCAGTGATGAGCTGCGTGGCAAGCGGGTGCTGATCGTCGGTGCGGGCAACTCGGGCCTGGACATCGCCTGCGACGCGGCGCGGTCGGCCGACCACGCCGTGATCAGTATGCGCCGCGGCTACTGGTTCATCCCCAAGCACGTGTTCGGCGTCCCGGTCGACGTCCTGTCCCACACCGGGCCCACGATGCCGATGTGGCTGGAGCAGCGCGCCTTCGGGCTGCTGTTGCGCATCCTCAACGGAAACCCACGCCGCCTGGGATTGCAGAAGCCTGACCACAAGCTCTTGGAGACGCACCCGGCCGTCAACTCACTGCTGATCCACCACCTCCAGCATGGAGACATCACCGCCAGGCCCGGGATCGAGCGCACCGCCGGCAACACCGTCTACTTCACCGACGGCACCCGCGACGATTTCGACCTGATCCTGCTGGCGACCGGCTATGTCCACAAAGTGCCGGTGGCGCAGAAGTACTTCGGCAGCGAGCAGCATCCAGACCTGTACCTGTCCGCTTTCTCCCGCGACCACCAGGGCCTGTTCGGTGTCGGCTTCGTGGAGACCAATTCCGGCGCGTACCAGCTCTTCGACAGCCAGGCGCAGCTGATCGCGGGATTCATCGACGACCAGCGGCGGGGACGGCCGAGCGCCCGCCGGTTCGCCGACATGATCCGCACGGACCGGCCGGACCTGTCCGGCGGGCTGAAATTCGTCGACTCGCCCCGGCATACCGGGTACGTCGACAGCGTCGCGTTCGTGAAGTACCTGGGCAAGATCGCCAAGCGGATGGGGTGGCGCACAGAAGGGCTGGCGCCTTCGGAGCAGCCGGTCAAGCCGCTGGCGGTAGCGCCATGAGCTTTCAGTTCCGCGACAAGGTGGTCCTCGTCACCGGCGGCGCAGGCGGGATCGGCAGCGCCCTGTGCCACCGTTTCGCCGTCGGCGAAGCCACATGCCTGGTCGTCGACATCGACACCGCCCGGGCCGAGAAGGTCGCGACCGGGCTGCCGGGCTCCGGCCACGCCGGGATCGGGTGCGATCTGATGGACCAGGCCGCGGTGGAAGGGCTCTTCGACCGGGTGTCGGAGCTGCACGGCCGGCTGGACGTCCTGGTCAACAACGTGGGCATGACCAGTACCGAGCGTTTCGACGTCCGCAGCGTCGAGAGCATCCGGCGCGAAGTCGAGCTGAACCTGTTGTCCCCGCTGGTCACGACTAGGATCGCGATCCCGTTGCTGCACGCCGCATCCGATCCCCGCGTCGTCACCACCGTCTCGCTGGCCGGCATCTTCCCGCAGGGCGAGACACCCGTCTACAGCGCGTCCAAATTCGGGCTACGCGGCGCGATGCTCTCCATCGCCCTGGATCTGAGAGACAAGGGCATCGTGGCCGGATCGGTCCTGCCGTCCGCGACCGACACGCGCATGCTGCGGCAGGAAGCGGTGGACGGCGGCAACGCCCTGCAGTTCCAAGACCCGCCCCAGCAGCCCGCCGACGTCGTGGAAGCGGTGGTGCGGCTGCTGCACCGACCCCGGCTGGAGGTCTATCCCAAGCCCAGCGAGTCCTACCTGGTGCGGCTGGCCATGCTCGCGCCGAACCTGCTGCCAAGGCTCATCCCGCTGTTCCGGAAGAAGGGCGAGCGCGGCATGGCGCGGTACCTGGAAGATCTGCGCCGTCGCGGACTGGCCCGAAAGATCGACGGACGCTGGGAACTCGTGGAGGAAGCATGACCCTGACACCGGCCGCCGAGCGTTCCGAACTGCGCGTCGTCAACCCCGCGACCGGCGCGCTGAACACGACCGTCCCCGTCTTCGACGCCGAGTTCGTCGCCGCCGCGGCGCTCGAGGCGCAGCAGGTCTTCGACGCCGGCTCATGGTCCCGGTGCCCGCCGCGGGAACGGGCCGCAGTGCTGCTGCGCCTGGCCGAGTTGATGGAACGCGACGCCGCGCTGCTGGCCCGGCTGGATTGTGAGGACGGGGGCAAGCCGCTCACCGAGTGCGTCGACGGCGACGTCCCCGGTGCGATAGAGGCGATCCGGTGGTTCGCGGAAGCGGCGGACAAGCTGTTCGGCCGGATCTCTCCGACCGGGCCCGATCACCTCGGGCTGGTGTGCCGGGAGCCGGTGGGCGTGGTCGCGGCGATCCTGCCGTGGAATTACCCGCTGGCCATGGCCGCCTGGAAGGTCGGACCGGCGCTGGCGGCCGGCAACAGCCTGCTGCTGAAGCCCGCCGAGGCGACCCCCCGCTCGGCGCTGCACCTGGCGCGGCTGGCCGCCGAGGCCGGTGTGCCTGACGGGGTGCTCACGGTCCTCACCGGCCCGGGGCCGGTCACCGGAACCGCCCTGGCTCGGGACCCGCGCATCGGTGCGCTGTCCTTCACCGGTTCCACGGCGGTGGGACGCCGCATCCTGACCGACGCCGCCGAGACGAACTTCAAGCGGGTGTCCCTGGAGATGGGCGGCAAGAGCCCACAGGTCCTGATGGCCGACGCGCTGAGCTTCGGCGAGGAGCTCGTGGAGAACATGATCGAGGCCGCCTTCCTGACGATGGGCCAGAACTGCACGGCCGGCTCGCGCGTGCTGGTGCATCGGGACATCTTCGAGGAGGTGCTGGCCAGGTTCGTGAACGCGGCCAGGGCGTTGCCGATCGGCGATCCCGCGGATCCCGGGACCAGGATCGGGCCGCTGATCAACCACGCCGCCCGGGACCGGATCGCGTCGGCAGTGGACGCGGCACGTGTGACCGGAGCCCGCGTGTACTCGAGAGAGCTCCCCGGGGCCCTGCATCCATATGGCGCGTACTTCCCGCCGACCGTGCTGACCGATGTACCCGATGGCAGCGCGGTACTGACCGAGGAACTGTTCGGCCCGGTGGTCACCGTGCAGACGTTCACCACCGAGGCGGAGGCGATCAGGCTGGCCAACGACTCCGAGTACGGCCTGGCGGCCTCGGTCTGGACGCGTGACCTCGACGCCGCGTTGCGACTGGCGCGGGGTATCCAGGCCGGCGTGGTTTCCGTCAACGCCTACAGCGAAGGCGATATCACCGCTCCGTTCCGCGGCTGGAAACAGTCGGGTTTCGGCGGCGCGGAGAAGTCCACGACGGCCTTCGAGCAGTGGACGAGGCAGAAGACGGTCTGGATCCGGACCCGCTGAGCTGCTGTCGGCGTCACGACGATGCGGCGGCCGCGGCTTGTCTAACCCAGCCGCTTGCGCAGCTCCACGGGCCCCATTCCGTACCAGCGCTGCACCGCCCGCCGCAGCGCCCGCTCGTCGGAGAACCCCGCCTGGCGGGCGACGTCGCGCAGGGTCGGCTCGGGCCGACGCAGCAGCAGCTCGGCCCGCTCCCGCCGGACTCCGTCCACGAGCTGTTCATAGGTGGTGCCGCACTCGGCCAGACGCCGGCGCAGGGTGCGTTCGCTGGCCGAGTGCCGGCGGGCCTGCTCGGCGAAGGTGGGGACGTCCGGCAGCGCCTGCGCGATCGAGACCTCCAGCAGCTCCAGCAACTCCTGCCGGTGGTGCCGGGCGACCATCTCTGTGTCCAGCAGTTCCAGGGTCGAGGCGTAGGTGATCGGGTCGTGCCCGGGCAGCACCGACCGGGCCGAGACCGGGTCGATCACGAGACGATTGTGCTCGGTGTCGAAGGCCACAGGGGCGCCGAACAGCCGGTCGAACGGCTCGGTGTCGCCCGGAGCGGGAAACCCGAACTCGACGCGACGCGGCCGGAACTGCGGGCCCACCGTGAGCCGGGTGAGCGCGACGGCGCTGGCGAACGCTTCCTGGATCAGGAAGGCCGCGACGGCCGGGTAGAGCGCCGGATCCGGCAGCTCGACCCGGACCACGAACCCGTCCGCCTCCCACGCCGCGGACCAGACCAGCATCGCCCCGGACAGGTTCTGGTACTTCACACCCGTCGTGATCGCCTGCTCCAGAGTGTCGCTGGCGATCAGCGCGAAACCCAGAAGCCCCCAGGAAGTGGGGTGCTGTGAGGCACCCACCCGCAGGCCGAGGCTTGCGTCCCCGGTCAACGCCAGTGCCTGCTCGATCACCGCCGCACCCTGCCGATACGAGACCCGCAACGCGGGCGAGCGCATCATGGACTCCTCCAGCCCCACGTCGGCGAACAGCGGCCGCAGGTCGAAGCCGTCCTCGGCGGCGACGGCCGCGAGCGACCTCAAGATGTTCGGCGGCACCGTGGCCGAGGTGCTGCGGCTGGTACCCGGGGAGTCAGCGGCGGCCGGGATGTCGGACATCGCATCGCCTCCACTGCTTGGGCTGCTCCGAGACCAGAAGAGACCCATCACCATGGTCACTCCTCGTCGGAACCGTAGTCCATCCGGACCGAGCCGAGGCGCTCGGGAAGATTCTTCCCAGCCTCCGCGTTGGACTCAACGCGTGCATCCCGGCTTGGCCGGTGCTAGCTTGGAAGTGGCATCGAGATTTGCCGCCATGCGGGAAACAGCCGCTGAAGGCCCCGGCGCTCGTGCTTCTCACGCAGTAATCGTCGCTTCCGCTGTCTGATCAGCGAGCCAAAGACGCCGCAATCACACGATCGACCATCGCATCGCTGGTGGATCGCGTCATCACGGCTCGGCGAGCCATCCCGAACTGCTTCGTGAGTTTTCCGAGGCTCGGGCGCCTAGCCGCACCTCAAACACCCTTTGAAAGGA
The DNA here is from genome assembly GCA_013362315.1 of Catenulispora sp. Lineage (GTDB taxonomy): Bacteria > Actinomycetota > Actinomycetes > Streptomycetales > Catenulisporaceae > Catenulispora. Next base: position 13,050 of record JABFWL010000094.1, read on the forward strand.
CCCTTATGTCCGCCCCAACCCTCGAACGTCCGTCGGCGGCCAAGTCCGTCCGGCGCCAGGACCTCGTCCCCGTCACGGGCATCGTCGACCGGCACGACCAGCATGCTTTCCTCCGCACCGACGGCTACCTGCCCGGCGCCCGTGACCTCTACATCTCCCCCGCCCTGATCCGACAGTTCGGACTGCGCCCCGGCGACATGGTCGACGGCGCCGCAGCGGAAGCACGGGCCGAAACGGAGAAGACGGAGAAGTCCGCGAAAGCCCGTCCCTTGATCCGCGTCGACACGGTCAACGGCTTGCCCGCGCGGCTGAACATGGTCCGACCGCACTTCGCGGCTCTAACGCCGCTGCATCCGCGACAGCGGCTGCGCCTGGAGTCCGCGCCGGGAGCGGGGCAGCTGCTCACCCGGGCCGTTGCCCTGCTCACTCCGATCGGCAAGGGCCAGCGGGGCCTGATCGTCGCGCCGCCGAAGACCGGTAAGACGGTCATGCTGCAGGCCATCGCGAAGGCCGTCACGCGCAACCACCCCGAGTGCCATCTCATGGTCGTGCTCCTCGACGAGCGTCCCGAGGAGGTCACCGACATGCGGCGGACGGTCGACGCCGAGGTGATCGCCTCGACCTTCGACCGTCCGGCGCACGAGCACATCGCGATCGCCGAACTGGCCGTGGAGCGCGCCAAGCGCCTGGCGGAGCAGGGCCGGGACGTCGTGATCCTGCTCGACTCCATCACCCGCCTGTGCCGCGCGCACAACAACAGCGCCAAGTCCGGCGGTCGCACCCTCACCGGCGGTATCGACGCCGCCTCCGTCGCGGCCCCCAAACAACTCTTCGGCGCCGCCCGCAACCTCGAGGAAGGCGGCTCGGTGACCATCCTCGCCACCGCCCTGATCGACACCGGCTCCCGCGCCGACGAC
>JABFWL010000704.1 GCA_013362315.1 Catenulispora sp.
GACCGCGTACGGGGAGCTGGTCTTCCGCTTCTCGACCGCCGTCAGCTTCTTCAGCATCGGCCCGGCGTACCCGGCGGCACCGGACCTATGCGGTCGGATCCGCGTTCGGGGCTACTCCTGCCTGGCGGCTAGCGAACCGGGTCACTGGGAACCGGCCGCCACCAGGTCCGCGTACTCAGGGTTCTTCTCGATGTAGGCGGCGACGAACGGGCACCGCGGCGCCACCTTCAGCCCCTGCTCCCGCGCGCCGTCGAGCGCGGCCTTCGCCAGCTGCCCGCCGATCCCGCGGCCCTCGAAGCGGGGCTGGACACCGGTGTGCGGAAGGATCGCCACGCCGTCGCGCACCGTGTAGGTCAGCTCCCCGGCCAGCTCGCCGCCGAGATGCGCCTCGTAGCGCTGCCGCTCCTTGTTGTCGACCACGGTCACTTCGGTCACTTCGTCACTCACTACCCGCTCCCGGCTCGCTCCACGATCTTCAGTAGTGTTCGCAGCAGCGTATCGATGACGACGTTTATGCCCGTCGGGCGAGCAGGAGGCGAACAGTGACCGTGGATGGTGAGGGCTTGCGGATCCACCCCGAGGTGATCGAGGCCCTGGAGTCGGACACCCCCGTGGTGGCGTTGGAGTCGACGATCATCAGCCACGGGCTGCCGCGACCGGACAACCTGCGGGTGGCCCGCGAGATCGAGCAGACGGTGCGGGACCACGGCGCGGTGCCGGCCACCATCGCCGTCGTCGAGGGCAAGCCCTGCGTCGGCTTGTACGACGAGGAGCTGCGGCTGATCGCCGAATCGGACGACGTCGTCAAGCTCGGCGTGCGGGACCTGGGGGTCGCCGCGGCCAAGCGCCTGCACGGGGCCACCACCGTGGCCGCCACCGCCTCGCTGGCGGCCCAGGCCGACATCGACGTGTTCGCCACCGGCGGCCTCGGCGGCGTGCACCGCATGGCGCGCGACACCTGGGACGAGTCGGCCGACCTGACCGCGCTGTCGCGGATCCCGATGGCCGTGGTCTGCGCCGGGGTGAAGTCGATTCTGGACGTGCCGGCCACCCTGGAGCGGCTGGAGACGCTGAACGTCCCGGTCTACGGCTACCGCACCGACCGGTTCCCCGGCTTCTACCTCGCGGACTCCGGCCACCCGCTGGAGTGGAGCTTCGACTTCGCCGAGGAGATCGCCGAGGCGGTCCTCGCGCACTGGCAGCTGGCCTGGCCAGCCGTTTCCTCCGGGGCGCTGATCGCCAACCCGATCCCGGTCGAGGACCAGCTCGACCCGGCGCTGCACGACCGGATCCTCAACGACGCGCTGGCCGCCGCCGAGAAGCAGGGCGTGTCGGGCAAGGACGTGACGCCATTCCTGCTGGAGTACTTCCACCGCGAGACCGGCGGCGAGTCGCTGCGCGCCAACGTGCTGCTGGTGAAGCGCAACGCCGAGCTGGCGGCCCGGATCGCCGCGGCGATCATCGACGCCGCGCCGGCCCGCTAGGTCCGGTGCGGGACACGGGGAGGCCGGACGTGATCGCGGCGCCGATCCTGGTCGTCGGCGACCTGATGGTGGACGTGCTGGCGCGGCTGGCCGGCCCGCTGGTCGCCGCTTCCGACAGCCCGGGCCGGATCTCGATGCGCGGCGGCGGTTCGGCCGCCAACACCGCGTGCTGGCTGGCCGCCACCGGCGCCGAGGCGCTGTTCGTGGGCTGCGTCGGGGACGACCTGCCGGGCCGGGAGGCCGCCGAGGCGCTGCGCGCCACCGGCGTGCGCACGGCGCTGAAGGTGGACCCGTCCCGGCCCACCGGCACCGTCGTGGTGCTCGTCGACCCGGACGGGGAGCGCACGATGGTGCCGGACACCGGGGCCAACTGCGCGCTGACCCCGATGGACCTGCCGCGCGCCGAGTTCCGGCCCGGGCGGCACCTGCACCTGTCCGGTTACACCATCCTGAACCCCCAGACCCGCGCGGCCGGCATAGCCGCGCTGGATCTGGCGCACCGGCGCGGCATGACGACCTCCGTGGACGTCGCCTCGGCCGGGCCGCTGGCCGCGGTCGGCCCGGAGCGGTTCCTGGACTGGATCGGCAACCCGTTCATGCTGATCGCCAACCGGGACGAGGCGGCGGTGCTCACCGGCATAGACGACGACCCGGTAGCCGCCACCCGGGCCCTGACCGAGCTCTGCGACCAGGTGGTGGTCAAGCTCGGCGCGGACGGCGTGGTGCGGCACGACGCGCTGTTCGACCGGACGATCCGGGTGCCCGCCGAGAAGCTGGGCCCGGGGGAACTCGTGGACACCACCGGGGCCGGCGACGCGTTCGCGGCGGGGTATCTCGCGGCCTGGATGCGGGACGCGGATCCGGAGGAGGCGCTGGCGGCGGGATGCCGGCTGGCGGCGCGGGCGATCCGCAGAGTCGGGGCACGGCCTTAGCGCCGAGCCGGGGACTGCCTCTCTAGCGGCGGCGCAGCCGGCCCATGACACCGACGGCGGCCGTGACGGCGCCGACGAGCGTGACCGCGCCGCCGATCAGCAGGGCGCCGGTGTAGGTGTGCGGCATGGCCAGCGCGCGCAGGGTGTAGCGGACCGTCCACACCGCCCCGGCGACGAAGAGCACGAAGCCGGCGATCGCCACCTGGTCCCAGTCCCTCTGCACGGCGCGCCCCCCATGATCAGCCTCTTGCTACACCACCAAGCGTAGCCGCCGATCGGCCGCGCGGATCCGCACGGTCTGTCCCCAGTTCAACAGCAGCCGATCGCTCTCGATGCCGTCGCCGAACACCACCAGCGACTCGCCCTCGACCCGGACCGCCAGCTCCCGCCCCGGCGGCAGCACGCCCTCGGTGAGGTCGGCGCCGGTGGTCGGCGAGGGCCAGGCCTCGCGCACGAACCAGCCGAGCTCGGGGTCGGTCGGCGCCGGCAGGCTGATCCGGTGCGCGCGCTGCCGGGCCACGGACAGCAGCCAGCCGGTGGCGCCGGTGCCGGAGCCGACCAGCAGACCGGAGGAGGAATGGCGCTCCTGCGCGCCCTCCGGCGCGGTGAGCACGTAGCGGGCCGACTGGTGGCCGGAGTGGCCGAGGTAGACCTCGTTCAGCGCCAGCAGCGACTCCCCGTCGTCGGTGGCGGCCGCGACCATGGTCCGGGCCTCGAACCGGGCCTTGCCGGCGCCGACCCGGCCGAGCAAGGACTCGAAGTCCTTGGGGGAGTGGCGGACCAGCACGCCCATGTTCGTGCCCGGATTGGGGTCGATGCCGATCACCGGCTGGCCGTCCAGGTACTTGGCGGTGTTCGCCACCAGGCCGTCCTGGCCGACCACGACCACCACGTCCTCGGGCTCGAACAGGAAGCGCGGCAGATCCGAGCGCTCGACCGTGCCGCGCCGCCACTCCTTCGGGATGCCCGCCGAGACCGCCTGGACCGCCGCGCTCAGCGACTCGTGCCGCTTCTTCACCGAGGACAGCGAGACGCCGCGCCGCTTCTGCACGAACTCGGCCTGGCCCCACGTGCCCTGCTCGGCGACGATCTCGTCGCGCTCGCTGTGCCGGTGCACGAGCACCACGCGCGGCGCCACGGACATCGCGTCACTCCGCCGACGAGGCCGCGGCGCCAGCCCCGGCGGAGGCGCTGACCAGCTTGTTGAGCAGACCGGTCACCACGTCGGGCGTCAGGTTCACCGTCCCGATCTCCGGCAGCTGCCCGGCGAACTCGCGCAGCGCCAGCGCGAACAGCACGCTGCGATCCAGGTCGGCGTAGGCGGCCAGCTTCGCCGCCTCGTTCTCGGCCTGCGCCGCGCCCACCGCGCGCAGGTCCTCGACGTTCGCCGCCGAGCGCAGGCGCAGCGCGTCGGCGTCGGCCTCGGCGACGGTCCGGGCGCGCTCGGCGCTGGCCGCC
>JABFWL010000054.1 GCA_013362315.1 Catenulispora sp.
CGGCGCCGCCGAGATCCGCAACCGGCCCACCCGGGCCCTGGTGCGCTGGTCGGCGCGGCTGGCCGCGTACCGCTCCTACCGGGACGCACAGTCCCGGGACGCGATGCGGGCGATGGGCGTGGACACCGCACGCGACGAGGTCTACCCGGACCTCGCGTTCTCCCTGCCGACACCGCAGGCGAGCGCGCCCTCGGGCTCGCCGGGCACCGTCTGCCTCGGCGTCATGGACTTCCACGGCGGAAACGACGACCGCGGCCGGGCCGACGAGATCCACCGGCGCTACCTCGACGGGACGATCCGGTTCGTCCGCACGCTGGTCGAGGAGGGCAGGCCCATCCGGCTGCTCACCGGCGACCAGTGCGATGTGGCGGTGGTCGAGGCGATCCTCGACGCGGTTCACTCGCCGCTGGTCACCGCCGCCGAGCCGGCATCACTGGCCGACCTGATGAAGGAGATGGCGGCGGCCGACACCGTGGTCGCGGTCCGCTACCACAACCTGATCTGCGCGCTGAAGACCGGCACCCCGGTGCTCGCCCTCAGCTATGCGGCCAAGAGCGACGCGCTCATGGACCGGATGGGCCTCGGCGCCTTCTGCCACCCGGCGCGCGAGGTCGACGCCGACCGGCTGCTCGAACAGTTCCGGACGCTGGAGAAGCGATCGGCGGAGCTGCGGCAGGTCCTCACCGAGCGCAACCAAGCCGCGGCAGAGCAACTCGCCGAGCAGTTCGCCGCGTTGACCGCGGCTCTGTTCCCGACGACCGACCACCCTCACACCCAGCGGAAGGCTCGATGAAAGCGACCGAAGTCCCGGAGATCGCCGGCGCGTACCTGTTCGAGCCCACGCCGTACGCCGACGAACGCGGCTTCTTCTGCCGCACCTTCGACGCCGACGTGGTCCGCTCGGTGGGCCTCGACCCGAACGCCTTCGTCCAGGACAGCGTCTCCCGCTCGGTCCGGGGCGTGCTGCGCGGCCTGCACCTGCGCTCCGGGGCAGGCGAGGCCAAGCTGGTGCGCTGCTCGTACGGGAAGATCTTCGACGTCGTCGTGGACCTGCGCCGTGACTCACCCACGTACCGCAACTGGGCCTCTTTCGAGCTGTCCGGTGAGACGCAGAAGACCGTGTACATCCCGGCGGGGTGTGCCCACGGCTTCCAGGCTCTTACCGAAATCGCAGACACCTCTTACCGTATCGACCGTCAGCACGATCCGTCCGAGGACGTGACGATCGCCTTCGACGACCCGGAACTCGCCATTCCCTGGCCGCTGCAGGTCACGTCGATGTCCCAGCGGGACCGGGAGGCACCGAGCCTCGCCGAGGTCCTCAAGCACCAGGAAGGGTGAAGTCGGTTGACCACCGAACACACCGAAGCGACCGCGGAGTTCGTCCTGCCCCGGTCACGGGCGGCGAACGAGCGCCTGCACGCCATGATCCCCGGAGGCGCGCACACCTACGCCAAGGGCGACGACCAGTACCCCGAGAACCTGGCCCCCGTCATCAGCCACGGCCGCGGCGCCCATGTCTGGGACGTCGACGGCAACCGCTACATCGAGTACGGCTCCGGCCTGCGCTCGGTGAGTCTCGGCCACGCCCATCCACGCGTGACCGAGGCGGTGCGGCGGGAGATCGACCGCGGCAGCAACTTCGTCCGGCCCTCCATGGTGGAGGTCGAGGCTGCGGAACGCTTCCTGGCCACGGTGCCCACCGCCGAGATGGTGAAGTTCGCGAAGAACGGCTCCGACGCGACCACCGCCGCGGTGCGCCTCGCCCGCGCCGCCACCGGCCGCCCGCGGGTGGCGCTCTGCGCCGACCATCCGTTCTTCTCCACCGATGACTGGTTCATCGGCACCACGCCGATGTCCGCCGGCATTCCGGAGACGACGAACGAGCTCACCGTGTCCTTCCCCTACGGGGACCTGGCCGCCACGGAGGAGCTGCTCACCCGCTACCAGGACGAGATCGCCTGTCTGATCCTCGAACCCGCCACCCAGACCGAGCCGCCGCCCGGATACCTCGCCGGGCTGCGCGAGCTGGCCGACCGGCACGGCTGCGTGCTGATCTTCGACGAGATGATCACCGGCTTCCGCTGGTCCGAGGCGGGCGCTCAGGGCCTGTACGGCGTCGTCCCCGACCTCTCCACCTTCGGCAAGGCGCTGGGCAACGGGTTCGCCGTCTCCGCGCTGGCCGGCCGCCGCGAGCTGATGGAGCGGGGCGGGCTGCGCCACTCAGGCGAGCGGGTGTTCCTGCTGTCCACCACGCACGGCGCGGAGACGCACTCGCTGGCCGCCGCGATGGCCGTGCAGTCCATCTACGCCGAGGAGGGCGTCACCGCACGGCTGCACGCACTCGGCGAGCGGCTGGCCGCCGGGGTCCGCGAGGCCGCGGCCGGCATGGGCGTCGGCGAGCACCTCGTCGTCCGGGGCCGGGCCAGCAACCTGGTCTTCGCCACCCTCGACGAGAACCGGCAGCCGTCGCAGGAGTACCGCACCCTGTTCCTGCGCCGACTCCTGGAGGGCGGGGTGCTCGCCCCGTCGTTCGTGGTGAGCAGCGCGCTCAGCGACGACGACATCGATCACACCGTCGACGTGGTGGCCCAGGCATGTGCGGTGTACCGGAAGGCACTGGACGCCGGTGACCCCACACCCTGGCTGGCCGGACGACCGGTGAAGCCGGTGTTCCGCCGCCTGGCGTGACGTCAGCGATGCTCCAGCCGACCGGCGTCGGCCGTGCGAACGACCCGCCGGTCGGCCGCACGGTCGACCAGCCAGGCGGTCGCCGGTACCACCGCGAGTGCGGTGCACCAGCCGCCCAGCGCGTCGGTCGGGTAGTGCGCACCCAGGGCGACCTCCGCCCACCCCATCGCGGCGCCGGCCGCCAGCGCCGCGCCGAGCACCACTGACATGCCGGCGGTCCTGCCGATGCCGAGTCGGCCGGTCGCGGGCAGCGCCGCCGTGAGGGCGAGCGCGGTGAAGAAGGCGGTGTGCCCGCTCGGGTAGGACAGGTTGCCGGCGCCGTGGATGGTGCGTCCCACCACGTGCTTGAGCAGCGTCGCCGTCCCCACGGTCAGGCCGACACCGGCCACGACGAGCACCGCGACGCGAGGACGCCGAAGCAGCAGACATGCCACCACGGCGGCCAGGATCACCATCGCCGATCCGGCGGGTTCTCCCAAGAAGTCCAGGGTCAGAGCGACATATCGCCACGGCGGTCGCACACTGTCCGCCGTCGGCGCGATGATCCAGCGGTCCACCCTGCCGGGCTCGCTGTGACCGGCGTACAGGACCCCGATCGCGGCGACCACCAGCGTGGCCAGGGCCGCGATCAGTGCGAGCAACGGGCGCAACGACGAGGGCAGCACCGCGGGCGCCGGCCGGCCGGTCACACGCACACCGCGTCCGGTCGGCCCGCGCCGCCTTCCGGGCCCGCTCCTGCCAGGCGATCCAACGCGAGCCCCCTGTCGTGTCCGATTCCCCCTTCGGCGATCATAACTGCCGCGTGGACACCCGTTCTGGGGCTTTTACGTCTCCTAGGGATAGCTGGTCAGAGTGGCCACGTTGGTGCTGGAGTTGGAGGGGCCGGCCGTGTTGTTGATGATGTGGCTGATGGTGCCGGTGCCGCCGAGAGAGACCGTCACCATGCTGGTGAAGCGGACGCCCGCATTGTTCGGCGCCTCGATGGCGTGCGCGGCCACGACACCGGGGTTCACGTTGAAGTAGCAGTAGCTGCCGAGACCGTACGCCTGGTGGCTGGTGACCGAGTCGGCGACCTTGTAGGCGGCGTAGCCCTGGGTGGAGCCGTTCATCCAGGCCGCCTGGTTCGGCGGGTCGTAGGGCATCTCGTTCTGGAAGAAGTACGTGCGGCCGCCGTTGCCGTTC
>JABFWL010000575.1 GCA_013362315.1 Catenulispora sp.
GATCGACGTGGTGGACCGGATCGCGGTGGTGAGCCTGACCGAGAACATCATCACCGACATGTCGGCCGGCTCCTCCGAGGACGACCCCGGCTTCATCGCCGGCGGCCGGGCCACCACCATCAACATCTTCCGCCGGACCGACGAGGGCTGGCGGCTGTGGATGCACCACGCCTCGGCCGTGATGGAGAGCGAACAGGACTGATTCGCCGCGCTGTCCGCGCTGCCGGCGCTGCTGGTGCTGCCCGTGCCGTCAGTGCCGACGGTGCTGCCCGCCGCAGGTCACCGGCGGCGGGGCGGTATTCGGGCGAACCCGACACGGCGGCGGCATGCCGCCCCCGGTATGTTCGTCGTGATGTCTATACACAACAGGCGCCTCGACCGGGTGACGGTGCACGGCCTGCGCGGGCGCGGGCACCACGGCGTGTTCGAGCGCGAGCGCGAGAAGGGCCAGACCTTCCTGGTCGACGTCACGCTGGGGCTGGACACCCGGCGCGCGGCCGCCAGCGACGCGCTGGAGGACACCGTGAACTACGGCGAGGTGTCCGAGCGGATCGTGGCCCTGATCGAGGGCGAGCCGGTCAACCTGATCGAGACCCTGGTGGCCCGGATGGCCGCCGCGTGCCTGGAGTACCCCCTGGTCGAGGAGGTCGAGGTGACGCTGCACAAGCCGGACGCGCCGATCACCGTGCCGTTCGAGGACGTCACCGTGACCGTGGTGCGCACGCGCGAGGACTTCGCCGGCGCGGCCGGGCGGCCGCCGGAGGACGGCGGGTCGGCGATATGAGCGAGGTGCCCCTGACCGACTCCACGCGGCTGCACACCGCGGTGCTGGCGCTCGGCGGCAATCTGGGCGACCGCATGGAGAACCTGCAGGCGGCCGTGGACTCCCTCGCCGACACGCCCAGCCTGACCATCGCCTGGATCTCCCCGATCTACGAGACCGCGCCGCTGCTCGCCGAAGGGGCCGAGCCGCAGGACGACTACCTCAACGCCGTGGTCGGCGTGGTCACCGCGCTGCCGCCGGACATGCTCCTGATGCGCGCGCAGGCCATCGAGGAGGCGCTGGGCCGCACCCGCGAGGTGCGCTGGGGCGCCCGCACCATCGACATCGACATCGTCCAGGTCGACGACGTGGTCTCGGACGCCGCCGACCTCACCCTGCCGCACCCGCGCGCCGCACAGCGCGCGTTCGTGCTGGCGCCGTGGCACGACGCGCGCCCCGAGGACGTGCTGACCGGCGCCGGGCCGATCGCGGCGCTGCTGGCCGCGCTCGGCGGCGCCGAGGCGCAGGGCGCGAAGCGGCGGGACGACTTGGAGCTGGTGCTTTCCTGAGCCCGGGGCCGCCCGGCCGCCGGGTGGCTCGCGGCCCGGGCCGCCGTCCGCGTACCGTGGAGCTGTGAAGCCCACACGTCCCCTGGCACTCGTGACCGCCTTCCTGGTGGCCGGCGCCGTGTCCTACGGCGGCGTCCAGCTGTGGTCGCACTACGGCACCCCGCCCGGCGTCCCGGCTTCCGCCCCGCTGACCCCGGCGGTCCTGGCCGCGATCATCCTGGCCACCGCCCTGGCCTTCCGCTCGCGGCTCAAGGCCCAGCGCGAGGCGGTGCGGCGGACCCTGGACGGCGAGCCGGCCCCGCCGCTGCTGCCCGGCCAGCGCGCCCCCAAGCCGGTGGACCCGCTGCAGGCGGCGCGCGCGGTGATGTTCGCCAAGGCCTCCTCGATGGTCGGCGCGATCGTCTCCGGCGTCTACGCCGGCTACGCCGTGTACCTGCTGTCGAACCTGGATGTCGACGTCTACCGCAGCCGCGCGGTGGTCTGCGGCATCACGGTGCTGGCCGGCGTCGCCCTGGTGGCCGCGGCGCTGTTCCTGGAGTACGTGCTGCGCGTGCCGCCCACCGGGCCGGAGGACGGGGTGCCGAAGAACGGCAACAAGACCTCCTCCCCGCCGCGCTCGGGCTCCGGCTCGGTCCGCAACCGGCCGGAGGGCACGTATCCGGTCCGCCGGACCTGAAACAGAACCTTGAGGAGTGTTCGTCCGTTCCGGCCCTGATTGTCAAGTTCTCGGCGGTATTGCAAGATCTTGATACCCGCGGTTCCGGTATCGCTCGTACGTTTCGCTTGTCCGTGCGAGGTCGCAACCAGTAGCCTTCGGCCATGCGTCACGCTCGGCAGCTTCAGGCCCAGCGGCGCGGGGGCGACATAGCCGGCCCGGCATGGCCCTCGATCGCCGCCACCACCACGTCCCTCACCGGCGCCGCCGCGGGGATCGCCACCATGCTCGTCTGGGACGATCCGCTGCACCTGCGCCTGGGCGTCGGCATGGCGGCCGCCGGGGCGGTGTTCTCCTCGCTGGCCGTCCTCGCCGTCCGCCGGGACCGCACCACCCGCCGCGAGCTGGTCGCCGGGATGCGCGAGGACCACGCCGCCGAGCTCCGCTACGAGACCGGCCGCCGGGAGAAGCAGATCTCGGAGCTGAAGACCGAGGTGCTGGCCGCCGAGGAGCTCGTGGTCCTGTTCGAGCAGCGGGTCTGCGCCGAGCAGGCCCGCGCCGACGCCTCGGAATCCGCCCGCGTGCGCGCCGAGCACGACCTGGCCGTCCTGTCCGCCTGGGTCCAGCAGACCACGGCCGCCGCGGAACTGACGCGCTCCGCGGTGCAGTCCTTCGCCCAGGTGCAGCCCTTCGAGCCGGGCCACACCTTCGAACCGGTGGCGGTCCACGAGGCGCGCTACAACGGCGGCTATCAGAGCTCGTACGAGGCCATCAACGGCCACGCCGCCTACGGCGGCTACAGCGGCTACGGCGCGGTCGAGGTCTACGAGGAACCCCCGGTCTACGCCGAAGAGGTCGCGGCTCCCGAAACCGCCGTCTACGACTCCGTCCAGGCGTTCCAAGAGGACTACCACACCCAGGACCGCTACCCGGCCCAGACCCGCGGCGCCCACACCACCGGCAAGGAGATCGACCTGCGGCCGGCCGCCGCCGTGCCGGCGCGCACGGCACCGGCCGCGCCGGCGTCCCTGGCTCCCGCCACCACCTCGCCGATCCTGGCCGCCGCCTACGAGCAGCCGACCGCGCCGCGCCCGCTGCGCCCGGCGGTCCTGTCCGTCCGCGAGGACGTCGGCTTCGACGTCGCCGAGGCGGTCAACGGGCCGGGCGCCGAGCCGTACACGGTCCCCGGCGTCGTGGTGCCGCGCCAGCGCGAGGACGGGCTGGCACCGGCGGCCCGCCCGGTCCCCCCGGAGCGGCTGTACCGGCCGTATCTGAGCCCGGAGACGCGCGGCCCGATCGACCTGACCATGCACGACGAGACGCAGCAGATGAGCAAGGTGGAGCACCGGGAGACCGGTACCGCCTGAGGCGCTGTCAGCGTTACTGCTTGAGGTGTCTCAGTGCCTCAGGCGCATTCGCCATCAGCGCGCAGCTCTACTTGGCAGTACTCGGCCCTACTTGTCGATGTCTCCCACGACGAAGAACATCGACCCCAGAATCGCGACCATGTCCGCCACCAGATGCCCTGGCAGCAGCTCGCTCAGCACCTGAACGTTGTTGAACGACGCGGAGCGCAGCTTCAGCCGCCAGGGGGTCTTGTCGCCGTGCGAGACCAGGAAGTACCCGTTGATTCCGAGCGGGTTCTCGGTCCAGGCGTAGGCGTGCCCCTCGGGAACCTTGAGGATCTTCGGCAGCCGCTGGTTGATCGGCCCGGCCGGCAGCGTGTCGAGCTTGTTCGCGCAGGCTTCCGCCAGATCCAGCGAGTTGTGCGCCTGCTCCAGCAGCACTTCGAAGCGGGACAGGCAGTCGCCGGCGGTCCGGGTCACGACGGTGAGCCGGTCCCGCACCTCCGGTTCGGCATAAGCCAGATACGGGTCGTCCCGGCGCAGGTCGAAGTCGACGCCGCTGGCCCGCGCGATCGGCCCGGAGACGCCGTACGCGGCGATCTGCTCGGGGGTCAGCACCCCGACCCCGCGCGTGCGGGCCCGGAAGATCTCGTTGCCGGAGATCAGCCGGTCGATGTCGCCCATCCGGGAGCGGACCTTCGCGATCGCCTCCCGGACCCGGCCGGTCCAGCCCAGCGGCAGCTCCTCCTTCAGTCCGCCGACCCGGTTGAACATGAAGTGCATCCGCCCGCCCGAGACCTCCTCCATCACCGCCTGGATCTCCTCCCGCTCGCGGAACGCGTAGAAGATCGGCGTGATGGCGCCCAGCTCCAGCGGATACGAACCCAGGAACATCAAGTGGTTGAGGACCCGGTTCAGCTCGGCCAGCAGCGTCCGGGCCCAGGTCGCCCGCTCGGGCACCTCCATGCCGAGCATCCGCTCCACCGCCAGCACCACGCCCAGCTCGCTGGCGAAGGCCGACAGCCAGTCGTGGCGGTTCGCCAGCACGATGATCTGCCGGTAGTCGCGGACCTCGAACAGCTTCTCCGCGCCCCGGTGCATGTACCCGATGATCGGCTCGGCCGAGACGATGCGCTCCCCGTCCAGCACCAGTCGCAGCCGCAGCACACCGTGCGTGGCCGGATGCTGCGGACCGATGTTGAGCACCATGTCGGTGGCCTGGAGCCCGGTGCCGGTGCCGGCGATGCGCTCGGTGAGCCGCTGCGAGGTCATGGCGGTCATTTTGCCTCATGCCCGCACCTCGGGGGTTCCGGGTCCGCCGGCGGGCGGTGCCCGCGGCCGGTTCGGGCGGACCGGCCGATCACAGTTCGGTGACGGCATGCAACCCATCGGCTGCTCCCGCGTCTTGGTGGTGGGAGGCCCGGACGGTGCGGGCCGACGGCTGTGGTCGGTATGCGGGAAGAAGATCTAAGAGGGCGCACCCTCTAGGGCCATTGAAAACACAAAGGCCATTGAAAACACAGGGGACGGACATGACGCGACGGCGCCGCGGGCTGGCGGGGTTGGCGACGGGACCGGCGACGGTTCTGGGTACGGTTCTGGCGACGGGACTCACTGCGGCCGCCGTACTGGCTGCCGGCGTCGCGACGGCCGCGGCGGCGGACACGTCCGGCCCGACCGCCACCCCGCCGACGACCCCGGCGGTGCAGACCGTGACCGGCGTCGCCACCAACGGCGTCCAGCTCACGCTGACCCTGCCGAAGCAGCTGCCGGTGGATCTCCCGGCACAGACCCTGGCCGGCCGCGAGGTCGACGTCACCGTCAAGGACATCGCGGGCCAGGGCTACACCGGCGAGGCCGACACGACGTTCACCGCGCAGGGCGGCTCCGTCACCCGCACTCCGCTGCGGATCGAGCGCTACGACCCGGACAGCGGCGCCTGGCGGCCGGTGGCGGTGTCGCCGGGCGCCGGGGCCGCGCTGACGGTGCCGGTCCCGGTGACGGTGCCCGCCGACGGAACGCAGCAGGTCCGGTTGCGGGTCTCCCCGGGGACGACGCTGCTGGACAGCGTGAAGGTGTCGGCGTCGGCGAACGGCGCGACGGTCGTGGGCTCCGCGCCGGTGACCTCGCCGGCGTTCTCCAGCACCGGCCTGACAGCCGCGGTGAAGGCCGGCACGCCTCAGGTGGTGACCGGCCGGCTGACCAACCCGACCGATGTGGACTACCTGCACGTCCCGGTGAAGCTGTACCTCAAGGCGTGCTCAACGCAGACCGGCTTCTGCCTCCAGCCTGCGGACGTGAAGCTGGAGGCGCAGTTCGCCGGGCAGTGGCAGCAGGTGCCGGTCGCCGCCGACCCGGCGGTGGCCGGCGGTGTGACCGGGACGCTGTTCCCGGACGTGAGCCTGAGCGCCGGGGACTCGGTGCAGCTGACCGCGCGGATGACGCTCAACTCCGGGTCCACGGCGGTGAGCCCGGTGCCGGTCGGCTTCGGGCCGATGGGGCTGACCATCGCCGACCGGGAGGCGACCGGCGGGACGCTGACGGTGCAGCCCGCGGTGTCGCCGACGCCCACGACTCCGGCGACCAGTACGGTTTCGAGCTCGTCCAGTGCCTCCACCTCGTCCAGCTCGCCGAGTGCGACGCCCTCGACCTCCGACTCGGCTTCCGATTCAGCGTCCGTCTCGACCTCTGATGGCGCCTCCGCGACCGGAACGGCGAGCGCCACGACGCCCCCGGCCACCGCCCCGAGCGGCCCGACCGCCTCGCCCGTGGCGGCCGGCACGCCGAGCGCGTCCGGTTCCGGCAGCGACACGATCCTGGTCGCGGTCGGACTGTTCGCGGTGTGTCTGGCGCTGGTGCTGGTGTGGGCGTTGATCAAGCGGCGGGAGCGGGCCGCGGCGGCTGTCCGGGCGTTCGCGGGTCCCGACGGGGTGGACGGGGAGCACGACGACATCGGGTGAGCGGGACTGAGCCTGATTGAGCTTGATTGAGCGGGACTGGGCCTGATTGAGCGGGACTGGGCCGGCGGTGATCCCGCCGCCGGCCCCCGTCCGCGCCACAACCGCACTACAACCCGCGCTTCGTCAGTTCCTCGAGCAGGTTGTGCTTCCGGGAGTTGGCCGCGCGCAGTCCCTCGATGTACGCCACCGCCTCGGACTTCTGGTGCAGCCGCTGGTAAGCGGCCTTCAGGTGCTGCAGATACCGCGCCGCCTCGGCGTAGTCGCGGCGGTTGCGGGCCGCTATCCGCGCCTCGATGTGCTTCTTGTACACCGGGATGGCGCTGGCCGGATCGGTCAGGGCCTTGACGTCGGCCAGGCGCAGCTCGGTGTCGTTGACGTCGCCGCCGGGCTGCACCAGCTCCGCCACCCGGGCGGCGAGGTGGCGGCGCAGGTCGTGGTCGTCGTGTGCGGAGTCCAACAGCAGGCTGATCAGGTCCTCGCGGTCCAGGATGCCCAGCAGCCGGCGCAGGCCGGCGATCTCCCGCTGCGCGGCGGCCACCTCCGCGCTGCGGGTCTTCGTGACCGGGCCGTCCAGATACACGAGCCCGACGGCGACGCAGTGGCGGCAGAACTCCCCGGCCATCCCGCGCGGGCAGTCGCAGGAGTAGTCCAAGCCGGCCGGCCGCCGGTCCAGCCGGACCTGCCACGGCTCGGTGCCGTAGACGGTCGCGGTGATCTCCGCTCCGGAGGTCCCCAGGGCGTCGACGGCCGGGACGGAGGCTGCCCCCCGCTGATAGGCGCGCGGCCCGGCCAGCCGCTCCAGATCCTTCTTGCTGAAGAATGCTGTCATACATGCATTCTATCGAGCGGGTCTGACAAAGTCGGGGCGCAACCGGACGCTCTACCCCAAAGCCGAAGGGGGAAACGTGGGCGCGGCGATCGTTGCCGCGACGTTATCCGCCCAGTTCAGCACCCTGAATACGCCAGCAGCCAGCCGAAGGCGCCGAGCCCGGCCGGCTCGGTCAGCTCCGCGGCGGCCGAGGCGCGGCTCAGGCCCCGCAGATACCCGAGCGGGTCGGTCGAGGCCTGGGACAGATCCGGCCGGGAGCCGGAGATGCCGAGCAGCTTCAGGTAGTCGCGCTGGGTGGTCAGGGTCGTTTCGACGTCCGGGGGGAGGGCGGCGGCGCACGCGTCCAGCGCCACGTGGGCGGTGATGTCGCAGGAGCCGTCCGGTACCGGCGGGACCTGGTGCCCGTCGCGGTAGCCGGTCAGCGTGCCGAAGGCGGGACGGGCGCCGGCGGTGTGCGCGTAGTCGACGGCGACCGCCACGCCGCGCGCCAGCTTCGCGACCGCCGACCGCCAGGCTTCGTCGCGGTCCAGGCCGAGCTCGGCGCGGGTGCCCAGCTCGGCGCCGACCACCGGCCACCACTGCGCCAGCCAAGCCTGCTGCGCTTCGTCCGGCTCTCCGCCCAGCCGCTCGGTGCCGGTAGCCGGGTCCACTTCGACGATGCGGACCGTGCCGTCTTCATCGACCTCCGCCACGTCGCAGACCACGTTGTCCAGCCACTCGTTGGCGATCAGCAGGCCGACGATCCCCGACGGCGCTTCGGCGGCCCACGTCACCGCTTCCGGCAGCCCCTTTGGCTGTGGACCCAGGTCCACCGCGACGACGCGGAGCCGCCGCGCCAGCTCGGGATCCGCCGCCGCCAACCACTCCACCAGCCCGGCTGCCAACTCCCCGCGTCCGGCAGCCATGTCGACGAAGTCCAGCCGCTCCGGCGCTCCGAGGCGCGCGTCGACTTCCAGCAGCAGGCGTCCGACCGCCTCGGCGAACACCGGGTTGTGGGCCGAGGTGCGGAAGTGAGTGGCCGGGCCACCGCCGGGACGCCGATAGAACCCTTGCGAGCCGTAGAGAGCCCGCTCCATCGCCGCACGCCAAGTCAGCCATTCCGTCACGGCCGCCACGCTACCGAAACGCCGTTGTCGGCCCGGTGCCGCCCGGTCCAGCCCGGTGCGACCTGAGGATGACCGGCGGATCATCCCCCGGCGCCATGTTCGCGCCGCCGACGTGCGCTTACGCTTGGGACGTGTCCCGTTTGTACGCCTGGATCCAGCGCCACCCCAAGCTCATCGACAGCCTGCCGGCCATCTTCCTGCTGCTCAGCGGGCTGGGATCGTTGCTGGCGCGGGACGGCTCGACGGACCTGAACCGGCTCCTGACGGCACCGCTCGTGGTGGCGATCGCGGTGCCGCTGGTGTTCCGGCGGCGCTGGCCGATCGGCGTGTACGTGGTGGCGTCGTCGGCGGCGTTCCTCGGGTTCTTCGCGGGCAAGGTGGCGTTCAACATCGTCGACGCCGCGTTCCTGATCTACCTGTACACGATGGCGGCGTACCGGCCGCGCCGCTGGTCGATCCCGGCGATGCTGCTGACCATCACCGGGGCGTTGATCCAGCTGCAGTTGGTCCAGGCCTACGACGACCAGGTCGACTGCGACAACCTGCCGGTGGAGCAGCGCTCGGCGTGTCACACGCACCCGGGCGACTTCACGACCCACACCCAGTTCAACTGGGTGACGTTCGGCGTGGTGGCCGTCCTGGTCAGCGGCCTGATCGCCTTGTTCTGGGTGATGGGCGACTCGATGCGCTACCGACGGGAGTACTACGTGCGGCTGGAGGACCGGGCCGAGCGGCTGGAGCGGGAGCGGGACGCCCAGGCGCAGATCGCGGCGGCCTCCGAGCGCGCGCGCATCGCCCGGGAGCTGCACGACGTGGTGGCGCACAACGTCTCGGTGATGGTGGTGCAGGCCGACGGCGCGACCTACGCCCTCGACCAGGACCCGGAGGCCGCGCGCAAGGCGCTGCTGGCGATCTCCCAGACCGGCCGCACGGCGCTGACCGAGATGCGCCGGATGCTCGGCGTGCTCCGCTCCGCCGACGACGCCGGCACCTACGCGCCGCAGCCCGGCATCGAGCAGCTGGGCGACCTGCTGGAGCAGGTCCGCTCCACCGGGCTGCCGGTGACGCTGACCGTGGAGGGCGTGCCCTGGGAGATGCCGACCGGGCTGGCGCTGGCGGTGTACCGGATCGTGCAGGAGTCGCTGACCAACACCCGCAAGCACGGCGGCCCGGAGGTCCGGGCCTCGGTGGGGCTCATCTACACCGACGACAGCCTGCTGCTGCGGATCGTGGACAACGGCCGCGGCGCCTCGGCCCCGACCGACGGCCTGGGCCACGGCCTGGTCGGCATGCGCGAGCGGGTGTCGGTCTTCGGCGGCACACTCGTCGCCGGCCCGCACGTCTCCGGCGGCTACGCTGTGGAGGCGATCCTGCCCGCGCCCACGCCGGAGACCGCCGGCCGCGGCGCCGCGCCGCCCGAGCACCAGGAGTTGTGACGTTGAGCCAGACCAGCCCGGACGCCCCGCCCGGCGGCGGCGCCCCCGCCGGCCCGATCCGCATCGTCCTGGTCGACGACCAGGAGCTGCTGCGCACCGGCTTCCGCATGGTGCTGAACAGCCAGCCCGACATGGCGGTGGTCGGCGAGGCCGGCGACGGCCAGGCGGCCCTGGACCTGATGCGCACCCTGGAGGCGGACGTGGTCCTGATGGACGTCCGCATGCCGCGCCTGGACGGCGTGGCCGCCACTCGCGAGCTGGTGGTCCGCGGCGAGCGCCCCAGGGTCCTGATGCTGACCACCTTCGACCTCGACGAGTACGCCTTCGCCGCCCTGAAGGCCGGAGCCTCGGGCTTCCTGCTCAAGGACGTGCCACCGCCGGACCTCCTCGCCGCGATCCGCGCCGTGCACAGCGGCGAGGCGGTGGTGGCTCCCTCGACCACCCGCCGCCTGCTCGATAAGTTCGCTCCTCTGCTGCCATCGGAGTCCGAACCGGCCCCGCCGGAGCTCAACGTCCTGACCGAGCGCGAGCACGAGGTGCTGCTCCTGGTCGCGCAGGGCATGTCGAACGCGGAGATCGCCTCGAAGCTCTTCCTGTCCGAGGCCACGGTCAAGACCCACGTCGGCCGGATACTGATGAAGCTCGGCCTGCGCGACCGGGTGCAGGCGGTGGTGCTGGCTTACGAGACGGGACTGGTGAAGGCGCGGGGGCGGTAGCGCTACTCGTTCGAGGTCTAGCAATGGGCTGAATGAGTGATTGCTGGTGTTATCGGCGCGGCGGTTCGCCGAGATGTGCACACTGGGTATCGGCAGGGCTACTGACTGTTCTCGGAGGTATCCTGTGCTTATGACCGCAGCGCCGCTGCCTGACTGGCTCACGCCTCCCGAGGAAGGCTATACGGCCGAAGACCTCGACCGGATCCCTGATCTGCCTCCGCACACCGAGCTGATCGACGGGAGCCTGGTATTCGTAAGCCCGCAGTCGATGTTTCACATGGTCGTTATCGACCGCTTGCTCGCCGCGCTTAAGAGCCAGGCTCCTGATGGGCTGGTCGTCATACGTGAAATGACCATGACCCTGGCGCCACGTCAGCGTCCGGAACCGGATTTGTCGATCGTGACCGAAGCCGCGATTCGGAGCCTGCGTCAGACCGACCTGCCTGTGCAGGAAGCGTTGCTGGTGGTCGAAGTCGTTTCTCCGTCATCGGAGGTCTTCGACCGTGAACGCAAGCCTCAGCTCTACGCCGCCGCCGGCATTCCCAACTACTGGCGGATTGAGGACGAAGGCGGCACAGTAGTCATCCACGCCTATGCCCTCGCACCCGACGCGACCTACAAGCTCGATGCGGTGCACCGCCGTCAACTTGAGACCGACCGGCCTTTTCAGATCTCCATTGATCTATCTAGCCTGACGGATTTATTCGGAACCGACTGGTGATCGAAAGGGCCCGGGACCCGGGCCCTTGCTGCTACACCTAGGCCTACTCGATCCCCAGCGCCTGCTTGATCGGATCCAGCGCGAAGTACACCACGAACAGCGCCGCCACGATCCACATCAGCCAGTTCACGTCCCGGGCCTTGCCGAGCACCACCTTCAGCACGCAGAAGAGGATGAAGCCGGCGCCGATTCCGTTGGTGATGCTGTAGGTGAAGGGCATCAGGGCGATGGTGAGGAAGGCCGGGACGGCGATGTCCCAGTCGTCCCAGTCGATGTCCTTGGCCTGCGTCATCATCAGGAAGCCGACCGCGACCAGGGCCGGGGCCGCGGCCTGGGAGGGCACGATGGTCAGGACCGGGGTCAGGAACGCCGCGAGGAAGAGCAGGACGCCGGTGACCACGTTGGCCAGGCCCGTGCGGGCGCCCTCGCCGACGCCGGCGGCGCTCTCCACGAAGCAGGTGTTGGAGGAGGCGGAGCCCGCGCCGCCGGCGGAGGCGGCCAGGCCGTCGATGAACAGCACGCGGCCGATGCCGGGCAGGCGGCCGTCGGCGTCGAGCAGGCCGGCCTCGCCGCTGACGCCGATGATGGTGCCCATCGCGTCGAAGAAGTCGGCGAGGATCAGGGTGAAGACGAAGACGAAGGCGGTCAGGACGCCGGCGTGGTGGAAGCCGCCGAACAGGCTGAACTCGCCGAGCAGGCCGAAGTCCGGGTGCGCGACCACGCCGTGCGGGACCTTGGGGGCGATGGTGCCCCAGGCGGCGTCCGGGACCGTGGCGATCTCGTTGACGATGATGGCCAGCACGGTGGTGGTCACGATGGCGATCAGCAGCCCGCCGGGGACCCTGCGGACCAGCAGGCACAGGGTGAGCAGCAGGCCGACGCAGAAGACGAACATCGGCCAGCCCTTGAGCGTGCCGCCGGCGCCGAGGGTCACCGGGGTGCCCGCGCCCTTGCCGACGAAGCCGGCGTCGACCAGGCCGATGAAGGCGATGAACAGCCCGATGCCGACGCCGATCGCCTTCTTCATGGCCAGCGGGATGGCGTCCATGATCTTCTGCCGCAGCCCGGTCACCACCAGCAGGCAGATGCCCAGGCCCTCCAGCACCACCAGGCCCATCGCGTCCGGCCAGGACATGACCGGCGCCAGGGTGAAGGCGACGACGCCGTTCAGCCCGAGCCCGGCGGCGATCGCCAGCGGCAGGTTCCCGCCGACGCCCATGATCAGCGTCATCACCCCGGCCACCACCGCGGTCGAGGTGACCAGCTGCGTGTGGTCCAGGGTGTGCCCGAACTTGTCCTTGGCGCCGCCCAGGATGATCGGGTTCAACACCAGGATGTACGCCATGGTGAAGAACGTGGCCAGCCCGCCCCGGGTCTCCCGGACGTACGACGAGCTCCGCTCCTGCACCCTGAAGACGCGCTCGAGAACCCCCACCCCGCCGGGACCTCCGGCGCCGTCCGTCCGAACTGCCACCGCTACCCCTACTCCTCACCCGGCGGAATCGCGCGCCGATATCCTGTCCACATGACAACCCAGGGCCGCAGGCGCCGCGCGGAGGAGCCGGAGGGCACGCCGGAGCGTGACTCTTCCGGGCGCACTGCACCACCCGCCTCCCGCGGGCGCGCCAGCCGGCCCAAGCTGGAGCCGATGCAGATCAACGAGGCAAAGGTTATCTGGATCGGCATCGGGCTGTGGGCTGCGGCTTTCCTCATCCTGTTGCCTTTTCGTAGCACCCTCATCTCCGACGGCCACGGGTGGTGGCTCTACACGTGCCTGGCAGGGGCCGGTCTGGGCATGGTCGGCTTGCCGATGGTCGGGCGCCGCAAGACCGTGATGGCGCGGGAGACCGAGCGCGGGCGAGAGGCCGGGCGCGAAGTCGGGCGCGAGGACGGCGGCCGAGAGAGCAGCGGCCGGGAGGGCGACACCCGAGAAGCGGGCCGAGAGGGCGGCAACCGAGGCCGCAAGGGCCGGGGGCGCGGGCGGCGGTAGCCCGGACGAAGCCGAGTTTCCTCTCTTAAGCACCATTCTTAGGCACATCGCACGTCTGCGGGTCTGCTGTGGCCGTCCCGGACCTCGCGGGACTGCTGCCGTATCAGGCGCTGGACTGACGAGGCCCACCTCATCGATTCATCGGACCATACGCTTTCCTCGTGACCGTGGAACCCGCTGACTCGTTGACCGGGAGTGATCGCTCCCCTGTCGGTCCCCTATAGGGATGTCCGCGCATCAGAACTCTCCTGGTCGCTGGAAGCACCCGACCAGCCCCCCTTACACGCCCGCCACCATCCCGTCGGCGCGCTCGACGTCGAGGTCCGCATCCTCGGCGCCTCCCACCAGATCCTGGTCCGGGTCGCCGACCGGCTGATCTGCCGCGAGACCGTCGCCTGCCGCGAGCCTGCGGCCGGTCCGTTGCCGATCGCCATAGAGCGCGAACTCGGCGACGGCTACCACTACGAGGTCCGGTGCGAGGTGCGGGCCGTCGACCCGGAACACTTCCCGGCCTGGGCGCTGGCGCTGAACGACTACGCCGGCGCGTTGCCGGAGGCCACCGTCGCCGTGTTCCCGACGATCCCGGACGCGGTCACGGCCGTCGTGGTCGAGCCGCTGCCGGCCGCGCTGCACGGCGTGCTCTGGCGTACCTGGCACACCTATCCGCAGGCCGGAGGCGGCGGTGACGTGGTCGCCACCAGGACGGTCCTGCATCGCGCACCCCCCTCTGGTGGCGCCGGAGGGGGCATGCCAGGCTTGAGGCCATGACGACGGCCTTGATTACCGGGGCGACGGCCGGCATCGGTGCCGCGTTCGCCCGCCGTTTCGCGGCGGCCCGCTATGACCTGGTGCTGGTGGCCCGGGACGTCGA
>JABFWL010000498.1 GCA_013362315.1 Catenulispora sp.
CGACATCGGCAGCACCCGGCCGCGCGCGCCGAGCAGCCGCCCGACCCAGTCCAGGGCGCCGACCGGGTCGCCGAGCCGTTCCCAGAGCGCGGCGATGAGCAGGTTGCCGACGGCGTGGCCGTGCAGACCGCCGTCAGCGGGCCCGCCGAAGCGGTGCTGGAGCACGTCGGCCCAGGTGCGGCCCCACTCGTCGTCGCCGCACAGCGCGGCCAGCGCCATCCGCAGGTCGCCGGGCGGCAGGCCGCCGAGCTCGCGGCGGATCCGGCCGGAGGAGCCGCCGTTGTCGGCGACGGTGACGATCGCGGTGAGCGCGTCGGTGACGGTCCGCAGCGCGGACAGGGTGGCGGACAGGCCGTGACCGCCGCCGAGCGCGACGACCCGGGGCGCCGGGGCACCGTCCGGGGTGGTGGCGAACGCCTTGAACTCGACGGTCGGGGCGTCCTCGGCCGGGGCGGCGTTCAGGTTCGCGGCGTTCTGGTGCACGCCGTTCGGGTGCACGCCGTTCGGGTGCGCACGGTTCTGGGGCGCACGGCTCAGGGGCGCCGCGTTCTGGGATTCTGCATTCTGGGACACAGGGTACTGATGCCCAATAGCGGGTCCCGCCACGGCTGGATACCCGGCCCCCGCTGGGGCGCCGCCGGCCGGGGGCTCGGCGAACCGCCCGAAATAGGCCCGCGGCAGCACCGACCGATCCTCTGCCGACCAACCCTGCGCTGACCAACCCTGTGCCGATGAACCCTGTGCCGACGAGCCCGGTGCCGACCAGTCCTCCGCCGTCACTCGCGGCCCATGTCGCGGTGTACCACCACGGTGTCGACGCCCTCGGCGGACAGCCGGGCCGCGATCTGCTCGGACATCGCGACGCTGCGGTGCTTGCCGCCGGTGCAGCCGACGGCCAGGGTCAGGTAGCGCTTGCCCTCGCGGCGGTATCCCTCGGTGACGATGGTCAGAACCTCCGCGTAGCGGTCCAGGAACTCCTTGGCGCCGTGCTGGGACAGCACGTAGCCGCTGACCTCCGGGTCCTGTCCGGTGTGCGGACGGAGCTCCGGAACCCAGTGCGGGTTTGGCAAGAACCGTACATCCGCGACCAGGTCGGCGTCGACGGGCAGGCCGTACTTGAAGCCGAAGCTCATCACCGTAGCGCGCAGCGGCACCTCGCCGGGGTCGCCGAACGCCGCCTGGAGTGCCGCGCGCAGCTCGTGCACGTTGCGGGCCGAGGTGTCGATCACCAGGTCGGCCTCGCCGCGCAGCTCGCGCAGCAGCTCGCGCTCGCGGGCGATGCCGTCCAGCACCCGGCCCTCGCCCTGCAGCGGGTGCGGGCGGCGCACGCCCTCGTAGCGGCGGACCAGGACGTCGTCGTCGGACTCCAGGAACACGATGCGGTGGTTCAGGCCGGCCGAGTCCAGCTCGTCCAGGGTGCTGCGCAGGGTGTCGAAGAAGGCCCGGCCGCGCACGTCGACGACGAACGCCAGCCGGTCGGTGCCGCCGGACTCGCGCATCACCAGGTCCACCATCGGCGCGATCAGGGTCGGCGCCAGGTTGTCGACCACGTACCAGCCCAGGTCCTCGAAGACCTTGGCGGCGGTGGAGCGGCCGGCGCCGGACATGCCGGTGATGATGACCAGTTCGGGGGCGTGCAGGACGTCGCTCTCCGCCTCGGCGCCGGTGTCAGCCCCGGTGCCGGCCTCGCGGGCGGCTCCAGTGTCGACCCCGCGGTCGGCTCCGGTGTCGGCAGCGCGGTCCGCCTCGGTACCCGCCTCAGCGTGCACAGCACTCCCGGCGCTTCCGGCACCCCGCCCGGGCTGCGAAAGCGCCTCGTCCTGCTCGCTCGGCCTGTCCTCGTCACTCACACCTGATCACTCCCGTCCGGCATGGTCTGGCTCTCTCCCCCCTCCAGGATCTCACCTGTGGCGGCGTTGACGGCACGACTTGCCGGAAGCTCCGCCAGGGCTCCGTGGATCTGCCGGGCCGTAGCAGCCCCGATACCAGGCACTTCGGAGATTTCCTCGACCGAGGCCGCGCGCAATTTACGCAACGTTCCGAAATGCGCCAACAAGGCTTTCCTTCGTACTTCCCCCAGACCCGGCACATCGTCCAGGGCGCTGGCGACCATCGACTTGGAGCGCTTCTGCCGGTGGAACGCGATCCCGAAGCGGTGCGCCTCGTCGCGGACACGCTGCAGCAGGTACAGGCCCTCGCTGCTGCGCGGCAGCAGGACCGGGTCCTCCTCATCCGGCAGCCACACCTCCTCCAGCCGCTTCGCCAGGCCGACCAGCGTCACGTCGCTGATCTCCAGGTCGGCGAGCGCCGCGGCCGCCGCCGCCACCTGCGGCTGGCCGCCGTCGACGACCAGCAGCTGCGGCGGGTACGCGAACTTCTTGCGCTCGCCTGTCCCTGCCGTTAAATCAGACACAGCATCTAGGAGCTTCGCCTCCTCTTGCTCCTTGAGGTAGGCCTTGAAACGGCGGCTGATGACCTCGTGCATGTTCCGCACATCGTCGTTCGAGGCGCCGAGCTCCGGGTCGCCCTTGATGGTGAACCGGCGGTACTCGCTCTTGCGCGGCAGGCCGTCTTCGAACACGACCATGGACGCGACCACGTTCGTGCCCTGCAGGTGCGAGATGTCGAAGCACTCGATGCGCAGCGGCGCCTGGTCCATGCCGAGGGCGTCGGCCAGCTCCTGCAGCGCCACCGAGCGCGTGGTCAGGTCCGAGGCACGCCGGGTCTTGTGCAGCGCCAGCGCCTGTTTGGCGTTCTGCGCGACGGTCTCCATCAGCGCCGCCTTGTCGCCGCGGCGGGGCACCCGCAGTTCGACCTTCGCCGCGCGGCGCTGGGTCAGCCATTCCGTTATCGCCTCGGCGTTGCCGGGCAGTGCCGGGACCAGGATCTCGCGCGGGATCGTCTCGGTGTCGACGCCGGGCTCACCCTGTTCGGAGCCGTAGAGCTGCTGCAGGAAGTGCTCGACGAGTCCGGCGGTGTCCACGTCCTCGACCCGGTCCACGACCCAGCCGCGCTGGCCGCGGATCCGCCCGCCGCGGACGTGGAAGACCTGGACGGCGGCCTCCAGCGGGTCCTCGGCGAGCGCGATGACGTCGGCGTCGGTGCCGTCGCCGAGCACGACGGCGTTCTTCTCCAGGGTCTGTCGCAGGGCCTGGAGGTCGTCGCGCAGCCGGGCCGCCTTCTCGAACTCGAGCTCCTTGGCGGCGGCCTTCATCTCGTCTTCGAGGCCTTTGATGAACCGGTCGGTGCGGCCGGCCATGAAGGACACGAAGTCCTCGACGATCCCGCGGTGCTCCTCGGCGCTGACCCGGCCCACGCACGGCGCCGAGCACTTGCCGATGTAGCCGAGCAGGCACGGCCGGCCGGTCTGCGCGGCACGCTTGAACACCCCGGCGGAGCAGGTGCGGATCGGGAAGACGCGCAGCAGCGAGTCCAGCGTCTCGCGGATCGCCCAGGCATGGGAGTACGGGCCGAAGTAGCGCACGCCGGGCCGCTTGGGGCCGCGCATCACCTGCGCGCGCGGGAACTCCTCGCTCACGGTCACGGCGAGGGAGGGGTAGGACTTGTCGTCGCGGTACTTGACGTTGAACCGCGGTTCGAACTGCTTGATCCAGGTGTATTCCAGCTGCAGCGCCTCGACCTCGGTGCCGACCACGGTCCATTCCACGGCGGCCGCGGTGGTCACCATGGTCTGGGTGCGCACGTGCAGGTTGGCCAGGTCCTGGAAGTAGCTGGTCAGGCGCGAGCGCAGGTTCTTGGCCTTGCCCACGTAGATCACGCGGCCGTGCGGGTCGCGGAACTTGTAGACGCCGGGCGAGGTGGGGATCTCGCCGGGCTTGGGGCGATAGGTTGCCGGGTCTGCCACG
>JABFWL010000755.1 GCA_013362315.1 Catenulispora sp.
CCTGCTGCGGCGCGCCGGGTTCGGCGCGGGCGCCGCGGAGATCGACGCCGCCGCGAAGGCCGGCTACGAGGCGACTGTGGCCGCGCTGCTCAGCCCGGCCGGGGCCGATCCGGGTGCGGCCGCGACGCCGGCGCCGGACTTCGCGCCGGTCAAGGATCCGAAGAAGGGCAGCGCGCAGCAGGATTACGCGCTGGTCGCCTGGTGGCTGGCCCGGATGGCGGCGGTCACGCAGCCGCTGGTGGAGAAGCGCACCTTCTTCTGGCACGGCCACTTCGCCACCTCCCTGCAGAAGGTGAAGAGCGTCGGCTACATGCTGAAGCAGAACCAGACGCTGCGCACTCTCGGCGGCGGTGACTTCTCCGCGCTCGCGCACGCCATGGTCCGCGATCCGGCGATGATGCTGTGGCTGGACAGCGCCGGCAACACCATGAAGGCGCCCAACGAGAACCTGGCTCGCGAGCTGATGGAGCTGTTCACGCTCGGCGTCGGCAACTACACCGAGACCGACGTGCGCGAGGCCGCGCGGGCGCTCACCGGCTGGCGGCTGGACGCGAACGGCGGCTCGAACCTGGTGCCCAAGCTGCACGACGCCACCTCGAAGACGGTGCTCGGCAAGTCCGCGAACTTCGACGACGCCTCGCTCGTGGACTGGCTGCTGCAGCAGTCGGCGTCGCCGAAGTTCATCGCCGCCCGGGCCTGGAACCGCTTCGGGATGCCCGGACCGGTCCCCGATGACGTCTCGGGACGCCTGCAGGCCGCGTACGGGGCCCATCGCGATTTCTCCGCGCTTCTCAAAGCCCTGTTTCTCGACCCGCTCTTCCGCAGTCCCCAGGTGCGGTACGGCCTCGTGAAACAGCCGACGGAATATGTCGTCGGCGTCCTGCGCGCCCTGCGCATCAAGATCGACGCCGGCGAGAGCTCCAAGGACGTCCAGGCGTTGCGCAGCGCGCTGTCCGGCCTCGGCCAGATCCCCTTCTACCCGCCGAACGTCGGCGGCTGGCCGGAAGGCACGGCGTGGCTGACGACCGCCGCGGCGCAGACCCGGTTCGTCTTCGCCGAATGGGCGGTCGGCAAGGGCGACCTGTCGCAGGTGGCGAATTCCGCGCCCTCGCAACGGATCGACGCGGTGGCGCACCTGCTGGGAGTCGACGCGTTCAGCGACCGCAGCGCCACCGCGCTGCGCGAGGTCGTCGCCGATCCCAAGCAACTGGTCACCTTGGCGCTGGTGGCACCCGAGTACTTGGTGAACTGACCGGAAGACGGGATTGAGGACTCTTTCATGGACACAGTGACCCGCCGCCGGTTCCTGGAGCTGTCCGGCGTGCTGTCCACCGGCACGTTCGCCGCCGCCTGCTCCGGCTCGCACAGTCACACCGGCCAGGGCCCGAACCCGGCCGACTCGCACGGCGGCGCCGTCATGACCCCAGGCGGCCCGCTCACCTCCGGCGCGCAGCTCGGCGCCGCCGCCCAGCACGCGCCGCTGGCCCCGGGTCAGGGCGTGCTCGTCCTGGTCACCCTCTACGGTGGCAACGACGGCCTCAACACCGTGATCCCGTATGCCGACGCCGCCTACCACGACGCCCGCCCCGATCTGGCCTTCACCGACAAGGAAGTCCTCGACCTCGGCGGCGGACTGGGCTTCAACCCCGCGATGACCGGCCTGCACGCGATGTGGCAGCGCAAGCTGTGCGCGGTGGTGCGCGGCGTCGGCTATCCGAAGCCGAACCACAGCCACTTCGTGTCCATGGACATCTGGCAGACCGCCTCGCCCGCCGAGCCCGCCGGCTCCGGCTGGCTGGGCCGCTGGCTCGACGCGCAGCCCGACGACCAACTGCGGGCGCTGAAGGCGATCTCAGTAGGCGGCACGCTCCCGCCTTTACTTGGAGGAAGACAGACCGCGGGCAGCTCGCTGCCGATCGGGCAGTTCCGGCTGCCCAAGCCGGGACCGCTGGACAGCGGGTTCATGGCGCTGGGCCAGTCTTCCGCGCAGGATTCGCCGATGGCGGCGTATGCGGCGCGCGACGTCTCCGACTTGTTCGCGGTGGCCAAGACCTTCACGCCGGCCTTGGAATCGGCGAAGAAGGCCGCCGGCGACACCAAGACCCCGGCCGCCGGCAACAACGGCAACACCGGCAAGGCGGCTAAGGGCTCGGCTCTGGCGCAGCAGCTCGCCATCGTCGCCGAGTGCATCAACGCCTCCGTGCCGACCCGCGTCTACAGCGTCTCGCTCGGCGGGTTCGACACGCACAGCGCCGAGAAGCAGACCCAGTCGCAGCTGTGGGGCGAGGTGGACAAGGCGGTCGTCGACTTCCAGAACGCCGTCTCCGCGGGTCCCCACGGAAAGAACGTGGTCACCGTGCTCTACACCGAGTTCGGGCGGCGGGTGAAGGCGAACGCCAACGAAGGCACGGACCACGGCACCGCAGGGCCCGTGCTCGTCCTCGGCGAGCCGGTGAACGGCGGGTTCTACGGCGAACAGCCGTCGCTGACCGATCTGGACAACGGCGACCTGAAGTTCACCACGGACTTCCGCAGCGTCTACGCCACGTTGCTGGACAAAGTCCTAGGAGCGGACCCCGCGCCGGTCCTGGGTGGAGACCAACCGCGCATAGCGTTCCTGTAGGCAACGAAGCGGGCAGACCGCCTCGCCATCTCGGCGGAGGCGGTCTCCGTGATTTCTGACCAGCCGTGAACTCCGACCAGCCGATCGCTGGAGCCCTCGTCACCTCAGCGTCGACATTGCTGATATATGTGCTTCTCGGCAGGTTGTTCATGCGCGGGATGATGGCGGGAGCTCTGAAGGGTGACAGCGGTGGCGCCGGGGACCCCTACCGCGGGGGGCCACGACCGCGTCCGCACCCGCAACCTGTCCGTTCTGCTGCGCCACGTCCACGTGCACGGCCCCACCACTCGGGCCGAGCTGACCGCGCTGACCGGCCTGAACCGGTCCACGATCGGTGCGCTGACCTCCGAGCTCACCCACGCCGGCCTGGTGGGCGAGGAGCCGTCGGCGGCCCGGGCCGGGGCCGGGCGGCCGTCGCTGCTGGTGACCCCGCGCGGCGACCAGAACTATGTGCTGGCCTTCGAGATCGGGGTGGACTACCTGTTCGCGGCCCGGGTCGGGCTCGGCGGCCAGATGCTCGACCGGCGCGACCTCTACCGGCCGCGGGGCGAGTATCCGCTGGCGGACGTGCTCGGGCACGTGCGGCGCTTCGCCTCCGAGCTGACCGCCGGCGCCCGGCCGGGGTCCTGGTGCGCCGGCGGCGGGGTGGCGATCCCGGCGCTGGTCCGGCACGCCGACGGGCTCGTCCGGGACGCGCCGAACCTGATGTGGCAGGACGCGCCGCTGCAGGCCGAGATCGCCGCGGTGCTGGCCGGCCTGGGCCTTTCCGCCCCGGTGCACATCCGCAACGACGCCGATCTCGGAGCCCTGGCCGAACACCTGCGCGGGGCCGGGCGCGGCTCGGACTATGTGGTGTATCTCACCGGCGAGGTCGGGGTCGGGGCCGGGATCATCAACAACGGCCGCCCGCTCAACGGCTTCGGCGGCTACAGCGGCGAGATCGGCCACACCGTGGTCAACCCCACCGGCCGGCTGTGCTCGTGCGGGCTGCGCGGCTGCTGGGAGACCGAGGTGGGGGAGAAGGCGATCCTGGACGCCGCCGGGCGGCAGGGCGCGCGGACCACGGTCGCCGAGGTGGTGGCCGCGGCGCGGGCCGGCGACGACCGGAGCTTCGCCGCGGTCCGGCACATCGGGGGCTGGCTGGCGATCGGGATCGGGAACCTGGTCTCCATCCTCAACCCGGAGGTGGTGATCATGGGCGGGATGTTCCGGGAGATCTTCCCGCTGGTCCGGGACCAG
>JABFWL010000255.1 GCA_013362315.1 Catenulispora sp.
TGGTTGGCTGTGGGTGGCCGGCCGGGGCGGCCAGGCGCCGCTGATCAGACGTTTCGCGCCGGTACCCCCAGGAATCAATCGTCTAGACCCGCTCGGGCACGGGGGCCCAGAGGCGGTCGGCGTCGCCGGCCTCGAGGCGGCCGCGGTAGACGTCGATCTTGTGGTCGATGAGTTCAAGGCTGGTCTGGATCTCAGCGAGCTGGACACGGACGTCGGCCCGGTGTGCTTCCAGGAGGGCCAACCGCTCGTTCTCGTTGCCCTGGCCGGCGGCGACGAGCTCGGCGTAGCGGCGGATACCGCTGATGGGCATCCCGGTGGCGCGCAGCCGGGTGCAGACCGTGATCCACTCGAGGTCGAGCCGGTGGTACCGGCGGCGGCCGGTGACGGTGCGGTCGATGGTAGTGACGACCAGGCCGGCGCGCTCGTAGTAGCGGAGAGTGTGGACACTGAGCCCGGTACGCGCGGCAGCCTCGGCGATGCTCAGGCCCGCGTCGGGGATGGCGGTGTTGACTTCGAGCACGCTCTAAATTCTAACGTCCCGAACATGACCTCCTCAACGCTCAGCCGCCGCGGCCGGCTCCTGGTGCTCGCGATCTGCTGCGCCAGCGTCATCGCCGTGGTGATGGACATCTCCATCGTCAACGTGGCGCTGCCGGCGATCCGCCAGGACCTGCACGCCTCCGTGTCGGGCCTGCAATGGACGGTCGACGCCTACACCCTGGTGCTGTCGGGCTTCCTGGTCATGGCCGGGTCCACGGCCGACCGGATCGGGCGCCGTCGCGTCTTCCAGGCCGGACTGGCCACGTTCGGGATCGGGTCGCTGCTGTGCGGCCTGGCGCCCGACATCGACTGGCTGATCGCCGCGCGTGTGCTGCAGGCCGTCGGCGGCACGATGCTCAATCCCGTGGCGATGGCGATCGTCGTCGCCACGTTCCCGGACCGGGCCGAACGGGCCAGGGCCATCGGCGTCTTCGGCTCGATGTCGGGGCTGGCGCTGGCGCTCGGGCCGATCCTCGGAGGCACCCTGGTGGACGCCTTCGGCTGGCGCTTGGTCTTCTGGGTGAACGTGCCGGTTGTGGCCGCCGCGGTAGTGGCGGTAGCGCTGTATGTGCCCGAGTCGCGCGCCCCCAGGGCACGCCGTTTCGACCCGATCGGGCAGGCCCTGGTGCTGGCAACACTGGGCAGCCTGGTGTACGCGATCATCCAGGCGCGCGAGTCGGGCTGGACGTCGCCGCTGATCCTCGGACTGCTCGCCACGGCCGCGGCCGGCTTGGCCGCCGTCATCGGGTACGAGTCGCGGCGCGAAGACCCGCTGCTGGAGCTGCGACTGTTCCGCAGCGTGCCGTTCAGCGCGGCGATCCTGATGGCGCTGTGGTCCCTGTGCGGGTTCGGCGCGTTCCTGTTCATGACCACCCAGTACCTGCAGGATGTGCGGGGCCTGTCAGCGCTGGCGGCGGGCCTGTGCCTGCTCCCGGTCGGGCTGCTGGTGGTGGCCCTGTCCCCGCGCGTCGGCCGGCTGATCGCCTCCGGCGGACCTCGCCTGCCGCTGCTGGTCGCCGGGACCGCGCTGGCGCTGGGCGGCGTCGCGTCGCTGCTGCTCGGGCCGTCCAGCCCGCTGCCGGCCATGCTCGGCACCTACCTGCTGTTCGGCATCTTCCTGGGCACCGTCAACCCGCCCATCAACAACACCGCGGTCTCTGGAATGCCCGCCTCGATGGCCGGGGTGGCCGCCTCGCTGGCCTCCACCGGACGCCAGGCCGGTACCACCCTCGGCGTCGCGATCTCCGGAACGATGGTGGGCTCGGCGACCGGTGACGGGTTCACCGGCGCGGCGCACGGCGTGTGGTGGATGGTGGCCGGCCTCGGCGCAGGCGTGGTGGGTCTGGGCCTGCTCAGCACCGGCCGCTGGGCCCAGGCCACCGCCAACCGCGCCGCCACACTGTTCGAGGACGTCGACCGCGGCACGCGGGTACCGGTCTGACCATCCGGACCCTGTCATGTGGCGGTTATCCACCATACCCCGGGTAGGGCCCTCAGGAAGCGCGAAACGCGTGGTAGCACCGTGGTTCCAGGGGTCACGCGCTGCGAAGATCATGGTGTCCGAACGACCACGCAACGCCGCATCCGAGGGAACCTTCCATGCGCAGCTCTCGTCTTCTCGCCGCTTCACTGGTCGGGGTCGTCGCCTCCGGCCTGGCCGTTTCGACCGTCGTCCCGGCTTCGGCCGCGTCGGCGCCGACGTCCGGATCCGCCACGTCGGCCGCACACACCGCACAAACCGCGCTCCCCTTGTCCGCGTCATCGAACCCTGCTGCGGGCCGGACGCTCACGCTCCCCGCCCCGCAAGGCCGTTTCGCCACCGGCGAGTCGCAGTTCCGGCTCGTGGACGACAAGCGCCAGGACACGTGGGACCCCGCCAAGCCCTACCGGGAGCTGATGATCAGCGTCTTCTACCCGGCGGTGCGCACCGGCGGCAAGCCGTTCACGAAACAGTTCCCGCCCGAAGCCGCGGCGGCCATCGGCGCGGCCGCGGAGCAGAACTTCGAGCTGCCGGCCGGCCTGGTGGACTGGGCCGCGACCACGACGCATTCGGTGCGGGACGCCACGATGGCGCCGGGCCGCTTCCCCGTCATCCTGTATTCGCCGGGCGCGGGCAGCGCGCGCGACCTGAATGTCACGCTGGTGGAGAACCTGGCTTCGCGCGGCTACATCGTGGTCACCATCGACCACACCGGGGAGGCACCGGCCACCGAGTTCCCCGACGGTCACATCGTCGGCAACGCGACCGTCAACGCCGCTTTCGCGCAGGCGTACAAGGACGGCACGACGCTCGCCTTCTTCACCAAGCTGATGACCGCCCGCGAGGCCGACACCGAGGTGGTCCTGGACCGGCTGCCGACGCTGCCGGGCCGGCTGAGCCAGGGTATGGACCTGAACCGGATCGGCATGTTCGGGCATTCGGCCGGCGGGTTCACCGCGGCGAACCTGATGTACACCGACCCGCGGATCAAGGCCGGCGCCGACATGGACGGCACGCTGGAGTACACGGTCGAACCGGACGGCACCAACCTGAGCCAGGTCGCGCTGCACGGGCTGAAGCAGCCGTTCCTGCTGATCGGGAGCGCCGGGCAGGGAGCGGGCAACATCCACAGCGAGCCGTCGTGGACGTCGTTCTGGAACCACCGGCGGGGGTGGACGGCCGACGTCACCCTGAACGACTCGCTGCACCTGTCGCTCACCGACTTCGAGGCGCTGCTGCCGCAGTTGGCCGGCAAGGTGCCGGCCTCGACGCTGGCCTCGCACCTCGGGACGGTCGACCCGCACCGGGCGGTGGCGGCGGATCGGGCGCTGATCGACTCGTTCTTCGACCGGTTCCTGAAGGGCTGCGACGACCACCTGCTGGACGGCCGGGGCGCGTCGCAGTACCCGATCACGTTCGAGAAGTAGCGACCCCGAGAAGTAGCGACCCCGAGAAGTAGCGACCCCGAGAAGTAGCGACCACGAGAAGCAGCGACCACGAGAAGCAGCGACCACGAGAAGCAGCGACCACGAGAAGCAGCCTCAAGCGGCGGCGCGGCGAATATGCCGCGCCGTCTCCCTACTTGCCTACCTGCGTACGCCTGTACCGCGCGCGGGCTCTAATGCGCCGCCTCAGCCCTCGTCAACTCGTCGTTGAACTGCTGCGTGATCTCGGCTGGGGTTCGCGCTCCTCCGGGGTTCCACTGCTTGCCATCGATGAAGATCGTCGGCGCGCCGGCGCCGTGCAGGTCGTTGACGAGATGGTCGTAGTTCTGAACCACTCCGGCCGCGTACGGCTCGCCCTTCACACAGTTCTCGAAGACCGCCGTATCAAGTCCTGGGATGGCTTGCGCCACCTCGATGAGCTTCGACGGGACGCCGTACACGTCGTCGTACTCGCCCGGCTGATGCGCGAAAAGCGCGTCGCGATAGGAGAAGAACCGGCCGGCCTCAGCTGCACATTGCACGGCGTTGCCTGCCGCGACCGAGCCGTTGCCCCCTGACTCCGTGTTCCGGTCGATCAGGTTCACCGGAAAATACTCGATCTGGATGCTGCCCGACTCTGCCGCGTGCTTGAGGCTGTTCCCGATCGCATCGTTGATCGACTTGCAGGCCGGACACCGGTAGTCGTCGTAGATCTGCACCTTGGTCTTCGCCGTCGACGAGCCCATGACAACCACCGCACTGTCCGCGACCACCGGCTGAGAGGTAATCGAGGCCGAGGGCGAGGCTGAGGCCGAGGGCGAGGTGGTCGCCGAGGCGTCCGGCGACTTCCAGATCGGAGATACCGCGCCTCCACCGCTGGACCCGAGCGAGGTCCCGGCGACGACCGCGACGGCCACAACCCCGGCCAGGCCCGTCGCCGCCATGCCGTGGCGCCACCGCGCCGAGCTCCGACCCCGCCGCACGATCACGTCAGTCGGCGCCGTCCCGATCCGCGCACCCTCCGCGGTCCCGGACATCACTTCGCGCAAGCCCTCCTCCCACTGCTGATCAGTCATGCTTCAACCTCCTTCGTGACGTCGATTGAGACCAAGCTTGCGAGATCCGGATCAGACCGGAGCTTCGCCAGCGCCCGAGAGGCCTGACTCTTCACAGTTCCCACAGAACAGCCCAGCAGGTCGGCCACCGATGCCTCCGACATGTCCTCCCAATACCTGAGCACCACCACCGCCCGCTGCCTCGGCGGCAACATGGCCAGCGCTGCCAACAACGCGTCGCGCTGCTCCACCCCACCGCTGCCGGCATCCGCCGTGACCCGGTGGTCCGGCACCTCGGCATAGCTCTGCTCAGCCGGGCGTCGGACCCGGAACCGGCTCCGGTTGGCATTGACCAAGACCTTGCGCACGTACGCGTCGACGTCGTCGACCCGCCGCACCCGATGCCACGAGCGGTACACCTTGATCAAGGCTGTCTGCGCCAGATCCTCGGCATGTCCGAGGTCTCCGGTCAGCAGGTATGCGGTGCGCACCAGCCCCAGCCACCGCGCCGCCGTGAACCGGCGGAACTCTTCCTCGTCATCAGAGCGCATCCGGTACCCCCTTCCAACGCTCAAACCACAAGCCCCCGGAACCAGGTTGCACGCGGCCTCCTCAATAGTCCCCGTGCCGCCGATGCGGCACGGGGACGCGCTACGGATGGCACACCCGCGCCCTCGGACCGAAGACGCCTGACCACGACTGGTCAGTGCCGACGGTCTGAGGGCGCGGGCGGCAGATCACCGGGATCCGCTGCGTTCCTCGAGGCGCCGGATGAGTTTGTCGCGGTCGCCGCCGAGTGCCACGTAGGCGAAACGCGGACACAGGGTGCGGCCAGGGCGCTCCGGGTTGGGGGTGCGCATCAGCGCGACAGCTTTGTGCTTCAGGCCGTACATGGCGTGCACGGCGACCTGGAGTCCGGTCAACGGGGGTTCGGACCGGCTCGAGATGCCGCCGCCGAACGCGGCGTAGACGGCATCGACCAGCAGTGAGTACGCCAGGTCGAACTCGTCCAGCGCCACCGCCTCCGGGCTGCCGTCGCCGTTGCGCGGCACGAATTCCGCCGGCTCGACCTGGTTGTAGTCGACCAGGAGCAGCGCGCCGGCGGGGGTTTCGCCGGCGGTCTGGTCGGGCCGGAACTTTCGGCCGGTCTGGATCTCCCGGAACCGCGCGTAGTGCGAGTACATCTGCCAGCCGGAGGCGAGCCGGTCGGCGTCGGTGACCTTCTTCGCCGGCTCGTGCAGCGCTTCCTCGGGCAGGCCTTCGCCCTGGTCCACGATCTTCTGCACGGCTGCGCGCGCCGTCTTGCGGTCGCAGACCTCCACCACGTCGCCCGCGCCGCCGTAATACTCGTTGTCAGGGACCTGGTTCACCGGTTCGAACAGCGAGTCCGGACAGATCTGCGGGTCGTTCAACG
Organism: Catenulispora sp.; assembly: GCA_013362315.1. Lineage (GTDB taxonomy): Bacteria > Actinomycetota > Actinomycetes > Streptomycetales > Catenulisporaceae > Catenulispora. Next base: position 5,914 of record JABFWL010000255.1, read on the forward strand.
CGAGGTCGATCGCGTGGTAGAACTCGCCGATCGTCCGGTATGAGTCGGGCGCGGCGGGGATCGCCTCAAGAGTGGCGGCCCCATGCAGCGGATGCTCGATCTGAACGTAGTTGTCCACGGCGCGCGCGGACAACGGCAGCAGCTCCAGAGTGCCGATCCCGGAGATCAAGGGGCTGTCCAGCGGATAGGCCGGGATCGGGCTCAGGTGCTTGCGGTCCAGGAAGTCGACCGGCTTCGGGCTCGGCACCTCGCCGATGGCGTTCAGCACGTTCGCCGCCAGCGTCATGTGCAGCATCTCCTCCATGACGACGCTGCGGATCGTCTGAGCGGTGTCGGTGTTGCGGCCCTCCCGGATTGAGTACAGGCCGGTCAGGTATACCGGGATCGTGCTGAGTTCCAAGCCGATGGCCAGCTGGAGGGCGGCCCTCAGGCCGGCGAGTGTGGGGATCTTCGTGGGCTGGGCGTTCATGCGTCCTTCTTCTCCTTCGGCTGCGCCGCCGTGTGCGTCGGCAGCTGCGCCGCGATGTGGTCGCCGGTGCGGATGGCGAGCGCGGTCATGGTGAGGGTCGGGTTGGACGTGCCGAGCGTCGGCATGCTGCCGCACCCGACGATGAACAGGTTCGGCAGGTCGTGGCTGCGCTGGTAGCCGTCCACCACCGAGTGCTCCGGGTCCTCGCCCATCCGGTGCGTGCCGACGACGTGGCCGGCGCCGCGTACCCAGTAGGTCTGGCCGTCGTAGGTCACCGCCGACGGGTCGTTCGCGTCCCAGTGGGTGTAGTCGCCGGGTTTGTATTCCGGCCGCCGGACCTCGGCGCCGATGCCGAGCCGCTCGAACAGCTGCCGGCTGGCTTCGGCTGCCCAGGGCAGTGAGGCACGGACGTACTCCGACAGGTCGTAATGGATGACCGGCCGGTACATGCCCAGCGAGTCCTTGTACCGTTCGTCGATGGTGACCCGGTTGGTCGGCTCAGGGTCCTGCTCCAGTTCCCAGGCGATCCGGAACTGGTTGGGCAGGATCTCGCCGAGCCGCTTGCGCAGTGCCCGGCCGTAGAGCTGCGCCGTGCCGGTGCCGGCACCGCCGACGAGATCGTGGACGGTGTCGTAGGGCGCGTTCTCCGGGAAGTTCCAGCCCCAGTTGCCGATCTCGACCCGGAAAGCGGTGCGCTCCGAGCGGTGCGGGCCGTCCCGGAACGCCGGGATGCCCGACGTCGACCCCGGTCCGCGGTAGGCTCCCGCGTTGTCCTCCAGCAGGCCCCAGGTGAGCAGCAGCGGGTGGTCCATCAGGTTCCGCCCGACCTCCCCGCTGGAGTTGGCAGCCTTGGAGGCCAGCAGCAGCGTGGCGTTCTCGATGGCGTTGGCGGCCAGGACGTAGACGTCCGCGGTCACCGTAGCCCGCACCGGCGGGCTGCCGTCGTCGGAGTACTTCAGGTAGGTGATCCCGGTGACAGTGCCCTGTTTCTTCGGAAGCTGCGTGTGCTCGACGTTCGAGGCCATACACTGGCTGCGGACCGCGACCCGCGCCTTCTCCTTCTCACCCTCCCTCGGCTCCCGGTCCGGGTATTTCACGATCAGCTCGTACAGCGTCTTGAGAGCGTTGTACTTGGCCTGCACCGGACAGATCGGGATGCAGCTGGAGTTGCCCTCGCAGCGCTGCCCCTGGTCGGCGTTCCCGACCGCGCCGACCGGCTGGTATCCCGGGGTGGGGGTGGAGTTCCGGCCGACCGGGGTGTTGCTGATCTTGATGGGGAACGTGTACTCCCGGCCGAGGTCCCCTTTCAGCGTCACCACCAGACCGGCGGACTTCTTCGCCAGGTACTCGTCCAGGAAGCTGCTGGGGATCTCCTCCATGGGGAAGTGGTAGACCCCGTCGGGGAACTTGCCGGTGTTCTTGCTCTTGAAGTACTTCGCCGGGTCGCCGCCGATGCCCGGGTAGTACTGATGGCCGACGTCCGCGGACACCCCGATGATGTCCCACTCGGCCCGCTCGTAGTAGGGCTTCAGTTCGTCATAGGTGATCGGCCAGTCCACACCGCGGCCGTATTCCGTGTCCATCCTGAAGTCGTTCGGCAGCAGCCGCAGACAGGTGCCCAGCCAGTGCAGCGTGGTGCCGCCGAGCGCCCGGGCGTAGTCGCTGCCGAACGGCAGCGGGCCCATCTGCACGAAGTAGCCGTTGTCGGCGGGGATCTTGGTGGTGCCGTCCTCGCCCATCACCGGGCGACTGATGTCCAGCACGTCCGGTTGCGGCGCGGAGACCGTCGGCGGGTACGGGGAGTTGGGGACCTTGGCGAGTGCCTGTTGGTAGGACTGCACATAGGTGTCGTACTTGTCGGCGCTCATCGCGGTGGCGCGGCCGGCTTCCAGGATCAGGATACGTGGATGCCGGGCCGGGCTGCGGGTGGCAGCCTGCTCGATGACCGTCTTGGCGACCGTGGCCCCGGCTATGCCGCCGCCGACGATGACGATGTCGAAATGCTCTTTGCCGCCGCCACTCGGCTGCACGCCACCGGTCTGCGTACCGGTGGTCTTCATGCTGCCGGACTTTCCCCCACTGACCGTCACAAGGTTCTCATGCATGTCAGGGTTCTCCTCAGGAAACGCTTTCGGGTGTTTCGGAACGCCGCACGCGGGTCAGGCCGACGGGAGCGCGGGCGCCTCGGCCCAGGACCCCCAGCCCGGCGCCTTGGCCCCCATCGGGTGCGCCCCGGCCGCGCTCCAGACCAGCCCCTCGCGGTAGGCCTGCGCGGACACGACGTGTTCGACGTCGCCGGCGGTCGAGCCGTTGACGTCGGCGTAGGAGCCGGGCAACGGGTACCAGCTGCCGAGGTACCAGAGCTTGATCAGGCTGATGATCACCGGCCCGTACAGCTTGCTCTCGATCACCCGGGTCCGCAGTGCCTCACCGTTGTGGTTCTTACGGTCCGCGTCCAGCGCTTCGGCGGCGGCCTGCAACAGGTGCCCGGCCTCGCGTTCGCCGATCAGCCGGAGCAGGGTGTCGTAATGCTGTTCGATCAGGCCGGTGCCGGCCAGCTCCACGCGGTCGTAGCCGGTCAGCTCGACCGACAGGTCGGTGAAGACGACGATCGGATCCGACCGGTTGGACAGTTCGGTGGTGGTCATGAAGGTGGCTCCCTCGCAAGGGCTCCGGGGTGCTTCCCGAGGGTCGGGAAGGGCCGGGCCCGATCACCACCTTGACCTCGATCCCGACCAGCGGCGGCGCGGAAAACCACAGCTCGCGGCGGTCGGGCCGAAGCGCCGGAGGGAACCGCGGCGCGGACGAAGGCTCCGACGTGGGCATTGAGGACGATGGCCCGGTCCCCGGCGGTGGCCAGGATCACCCGGGCGGGGCCGCACCATTCGGGCGACCAGTGGTACTACCGCCGACCGCGATCAGCCTCAGCTCAGATCAGCTCAGATCAGATCAGATCAGCTCAGCTCAGCTCAGATCAGCTGGGAGGCGAGCCGCTCGGTGGCGGCGCGGCGGCCACCACCGGCAGCCCGCCCCGCACGCATCGGGCATGCGGGCGGCGTGCATCGTCAGGGTGCAGACGGACGATCGCCGTCGTCCACTGACCCGGGAACTCCCATGCCGTGTCCCGGAATCAGGATCATCGCCGGGCGCGCAGTTCGGCGTTCAGGCGTTGGGCTTCCTCGAGTTGGTCTTCCAGAATGATGATGCGGCAGGCGGCGTCGATGGGGGTTCCGGCGTCGACCATCTCGCGGGCGCGGGCGGCTAGGCGCAGTTGGTAGCGCGAGTAGCGGCGGTGTCCGCCGTCGGAGCGCAGCGGCACGATCAGCTTGGCCTCGCCCAGTGCCCGCAGGAACGCGGGGGTGGCGCCGATCATCTCGGCGGCCCGGCCCATGGTGTAGGCGGGATAGTCGTCGTCATCCAGCCGGTCGGCCGGGGTGGAGCTGGTACTACCTGTCACTTGCACCTCTTTTGTCTGCTGGGTAGCGCGACATGCTGAGGGGCCCGGTGCCGTACGGCACCGGGCCCTGGGGGTTCAACACCATCTACGTACCGGTGAAACGTACCGGCTTACTGTTTCCGCAGGCCGCTCTATACGGCGCTGCGGGGATCTCGGAGGTGTGACCGGAAATCACCTTCCCATCCGGGACTGAATCTGCCCACCCGGACACCGTGTGCGGTCCGGGCGATCCTGATGGTGTTCGCTCCTCTTTTCTTCACGTCCCGCCGAACGGGAACTGTACTTTCACTTGCGGTACTGCACTTGCGGTACTACCTCGGCAGCTCCGGACCTCTACTCGGTCCGGCCGTCGGCCCCGGATGCCTACCAACACCGCTGGCCCCGGGACCCTATTGCCGTCCTACTCCTGCTTCGCGCCAGTTCGTGTCTGCCGCGCCATCTCAGCTGTTGCGGTTACGACAGGAACATTACCCATGCGGGACCACCATGTCTACCTCAGCGACTATAGATTTTCGGATCCCGTGCCTGCAGTGCGTTGCTGCGGAGGCTGCGTGACGCAGCTTTGCCGACGGCTGGGCTGTGTCGCATGCGGGGCTGAGCAGGCGGGACGGCTGGCGCCCTGGCGCCTGGGGATCAGCCCTCTGGTTCGGCGAGCGCCCCGTTGACGCTGTGGAGCGGTTAGGCCGATCCGGTGACGCACTCTGTCCGTCAAGCCGTTCCCGGCAAGGCGGGCCGTCCAGACTCCGCCGCTGGAAGGCCCGACAGCTCGCCGACGAAGGAAGCTCTCGAAGCTCGTAGTGCTACAGTCGCGGTAGTTGCAGTTGTGGTTTCCATGACTTGTGTGCGCCTGGCGGTCCTAGCCGACGCGCTCTTTGTTTTCCCGGTGCTGTCTCCGGGGTGGTTGTCATCGCGGCGGCGCGAAACGCGCACAGTGCGAGTTTCGGCACAGCCCCACCCTAGGAGACGTAGAGATGGCTGCCGGCACCGTGAAATGGTTCAAAGCGGAAAAAGGCTTCGGTTTCATCGAGCAGGACGGCGGCGGCCCGGACGTGTTCGCCCACTTCTCGAACATCAGCGCCGACGGCTTCCGCGAACTGCTTGAAGGCCAGCGAGTCGAGTTCGACATCGCACAGAGCCCCAAGGGTCCCCACGCCGAGAACATCCGCCCGATCTGATTCCCCGCAGCGGATACCACGGCATCCTGCCCGCACCGTACTCACGCCCCGGTCCGGGCGACGAGCCCCGTCTGAAGTCCATAGGCCCGGGTCCTTCTTCGACACGCGCCCTTCGAGGAAGGTCCTCCCCATGATCCGTTCCAGTCGATCCTCTTCCGAGTACAGCTCCAACCCGCGGTCAGGGTCCGGCTCGGGTTCCGGCAGCGGTTTCCGCTCCGGGTCCTCCAGTGGCACCGGTCGGGGCGGCTACCGGCAGCCGGGCGGCGGCCGCCGTTCCGGCGGCGCACAAGCGGGCCGCCCAGGCTCTGCCGTGCGGAACGAGTTCGCCCTTCCGGTGAGCACCACGCCCGCGCTGCCCGCTGTCACGGCGTTCAACGAGCTCGACCTGTCCGACGCCCTGCTGGAAACCCTGGCGCGCGAAGGACTGACCCGCCCGTTCCCGATCCAGGCCTCGACGCTGCCGAACTCGCTGGCCGGCCGTGACGTCCTGGGCCGGGGGCGCACCGGCTCGGGCAAGACCGTCGCCTTCGGCCTGGCCGTCCTGGCCCGCACCGCCGGACGTCGCGCGGAGTCCCGGCAGCCGCTGGCTCTGATCCTGGTCCCGACCCGGGAGCTGGCGCAGCAGGTCACCGAGGCGCTCACCCCCTACGCCCGCGCCGTCCGGCTCCGGCTGGCCACCGTTGTCGGCGGCATGTCCATCGGCCGCCAGGCCCACGCCCTGCGCAGCGGCGCGGAGATCGTCGTCGCGACGCCCGGCCGCCTGAAGGACCTGATCGAGCGCGGCGACTGCCGGCTGGACCAGGTCGCCGTCACCGTTCTGGACGAGGCCGACCAGATGGCCGACATGGGTTTCCTGCCCCAGGTCACCGAGCTCCTGGACCAGGTCGCCCCGGGCGGGCAGACGATGCTGTTCTCCGCGACGCTGGACCGCAACGTCGACCGGCTGGTCCGCCGCTTCCTCAGCGACCCGGTCACGCACTCGGTGGACCCCTCGGCCGCCACCGTGAGCACGATGGAACACCACCTGCTGCATGTGCAGCCCGAAGACAAGAACGCGACCGTCGCCCACATCGCCTCCCGCAACGGCGGGGTGATCATGTTCACCGACACCCGCCACGGCGCCGACCGCCTCGTGCGGGACCTGCTGGCCAGCGGGGTCAAGGCGGCGGCGCTGCACGGCGGCAAGTCCCAGCCGCAGCGCACCCGCACCCTGGAGCAGTTCCGGGGCGGCCAGGTCACCGCGCTGATCGCCACCAACGTCGCAGCCCGCGGCATCCACATCGACGGACTCGACCTGGTCGTCAACGTGGACCCGCCCAACGACCACAAGGACTACCTGCACCGTGGCGGACGCACCGCCCGCGCCGGGGAGTCCGGCACCGTCGTCACCCTGGTCCTGCCCACCCAGCGCCGTGCCATGATCCGCATGATGTCCGCCGCCGCCATCACCCCGCGCACCGCCCGCGTCCACTCCGGCGACGCCGAACTCGCCGACATCACCGGAGCACGCGTCCCGTCCGACATCCCCGTCACGATCCCGAACCCGGTGGTCGAACGTCCGCGGTACAGCGGATCCTCCGCCGCCGGCCGGAACCGGCGCAGCCGTCCTGCGCACACGGGCCGCACCGCGCAGGCAAACCCCGCGTCCCGCGCCCAGACGCCTCGCCCCACCCGAGCCGCCGCCTGACGCCGGTTAACCAGCCAGGCCCGCTTCCTCGGCGTGGACGTGGAGATGCCGCCCCGTTGGCACGACGTCCTATCCCACTGAACTCGCCGAGCTGCCGGTCCTCGCCGCTGCGGCGCGGACGTCGGCGTCAACCCCCGAAACGCCATGCCGCGCGGCTCGACTGCAGGAGCCGCGCGACACGGCATTCCGTTTGAACAGCACCGGCGCTCCCGGCCGCCGCTCAGGGATGCACTTGGACGACCACGATCGAGTACGGCGGCACCGTCTGCCTGGTGGCGCTACGGACACCTCCCGGGGTGATCGAGGTTCCGTTCTCCTTGTACGAATACACAGTCGGCCGGGACTGTCCCGGTGTGAAGCCGCTGTAGTCGAGCGACACCGTGGCGGCGTTGTTCGGATCCTTGTTGATGAGCATGACGTCCACGTCGCCGTTGGCGCGCTTGACCGCGTGAGCGGACACCAGCGGGTTCGAGCTGGCCGCCGCCACCAGGGTGTCGCCCGGCGAACCCAGCTTGCTGATCATCTGGGTGCCGTAGTAGCTCGGGAACGGGGTGTTCACCGCCGGCTCGCAGGAGGCGCCGCTGGAGACCATGCCTCCGTCGTTGTATTCAGTGGCGCCGTCGACCGTGGTGAGGTTGCTGCAGTCGGTACCGTTGCGCAGGTCCCACCAGTCGATGTTGAAGGCGCCTTCCTCCATCAGCGTGAGGTACTGGTCGGGGGCGAACAGGCCCTGGGGCGCGGTGTCGCTGTACTTGGAGCCGTTGGTCTCGGTCACCGCGATGCCGACGTTGGGCGCGTTGGCCCCGGCGTACTTGTTGATGAGCGCGTGCGTGCCGCTCATGATGGCCGAGTTGAAGGTCTGCGGTTTGGTGAGCAGGTCCGCTTCGCTCGTGGGGTTGGGGTAGATGTGGTCGATGACGAAGTCGACCTTCGTGCCCGCGATCGACATGACGGTGTCGTTCCAGTCCTGCGTGTCGCCGGGGCCGACGATGCCGTCCGGCCAGGTGCCCGGCGGGACGAGCACCGCGCCGATCTTGATGCTCGGGTCGACGGCCTTCATCGCTGAGATGAACTGCAGCAGGTTGTTGGCGTAGGTGGTGGCGCTGTGGCTGGCGTGGTTGTCGTACTCCCACTGCGCGACGTATTCGCCGTTGCCGGGGATCTCGTTGCCGATCTCCCAGTACTTCACCCCGTAGCCCTTGGTGACGTTCGCGTACTTCACCCAGG
>JABFWL010000091.1 GCA_013362315.1 Catenulispora sp.
GGACATCGAAGCCGAATCGGACACCGCGGACCGCCTGCCACCCGGCCAGCGCATGCAGCGCGGCGAGTGGCCGGTGCTGCACTACGGCCCCGTGCCCCGCTTCAAGCCCGCGAGCTGGGACTTCCGGGTCACCGGCGCCACCGCCGACGGCGAGGAGGCCGTCTGGTTCCACGAGGAGTTCTCCGCGCTCCCGGCCGTGGACGTGGTCGCCGACTTCCACTGCGTCACCAAGTTCACGATGTTCGACGCCGCCTGGCGCGGCGTCGCCGCCCGCACCATCCTCGACCTCGCGCCGCCCGCTCCCGAGGCGACCCACGTCACCGTGTGGGCCGAGTACGGCTACAGCGCGAACCTGCGCCTCGCCGACCTGCGGCGCGAGCACGTGCTGTTCGCCACCCACCACGACGGCGCCCCGCTCACCCCCGAGCACGGCTTCCCCCTCCGCCTGATCGTGCCGCACCTGTACGCCTGGAAGGGGCCGAAGTGGGTGCGCGGCATCGAATACCTCACCGAGGACCGGCGTGGCTTCTGGGAGGAGCGCGGCTACCACAACATCGGCGACCCTTGGCGGGAGCAGCGGTACTCCTACCAGGAGGATCCCGGCGACGGGCCGCCGCTGTAGCGCACCGCAACGGGCCGCCGCTGTAGCTCACCCCGACCGTATCCGCCGCAGCACCGCTCCCCACAGCGAGCCGGGCCGGGCCAGCGCACGCTCAGCGGCGCTGTGCCCATGGGTGTTGCGTTGGTCACGCCGCTCCCGCCCGGGTTCGGCCGCCGCCCCGAACGCCCCGCCTTCCAGCTCGTACTCACCCAGGCCGGCCGGTCTCCGCTGTCGATCGCTCACATCCTTCATTACCCGACACATCCCCCCATCCCGCCACCGGGCGCGCCGGTGGCGGTTTGACGCCCGGTGATCGCTGCGGGATGCTGCACGCAGGACGGTCGGCAGGAATCCCGGTGCGAATCCGGAACGGTCCCGCCACTGTGATCAGGGAGCACCTCCCCGGTGAGCCGCGGAGCCTGGGCCAGCCCAGGCGGACCGGGGCCAGCAGCCAGGGCAAGCCACTGGAACGTCAGCGTTCTGGGAAGGCTGGGGAGGCGCCGCGATCTGAGAGTCAGGAGACTCCGGCCGTCCCCGGCGCGCCGCCCCCGCGGCGTGTCTGTGCTACCGGACCTGTCGGGCGTGGACACCCGTGAGGAGCTGATTCGGCGTGCCGCCGTACCCCTTCACCGCCGTGGTCGGACTCGACGACCTGCGGCTGGCCCTGGTGCTCAACGCCCTCTCCCCCGCCGTCGGCGGGGTCCTCGTCCGCGGCGAGAAGGGCACCGCCAAGTCCACGATCGTCCGGGCGCTGGCCGCGGTGCTGCCGGAGCTCGACGTCGTGCGCGGCTGCCGCTTCTCCTGCGACCCGGCCGCGCCGGACGCCGCCTGCCCGGACGGGCCGCACGGTCCGCACCTCGGCTCCGCCGCTACTGACACCGACACCTACACCTACACCGACACCCGGCCGGCGCGGCTTGTGGAGCTGCCGGTGGGCGCCACCGAGGACCGGCTGGTCGGCTCCCTCGACCTGGAGAAGGTCCTGGCCTCCGGTGTCGCCGCCTACGAGCCGGGCCTGCTGGCGGCCGCCCACCGCGGCCTGCTCTACGTCGACGAGGTCAACCTGCTCCACGACCACCTCGTGGACCTCCTGCTCGACGCCGCCGCGATGGGCGTCTCGCATGTCGAGCGCGAAGGCGTCTCGGTCCGGCACGCCGCGCGCTTCCTGCTGGTCGGCACTATGAACCCGGAAGAGGGCGAACTGCGCCCGCAGCTGCTCGACCGCTTCGGCCTCACCGTCGAGGTGCGCGCCAGCCGCGATCCGGCCGAACGCGCCGAGGTGGTGCGCCGGCGCCTCGCCTACGAAGCCGACCCCGAGGCCTTCGCCGCCGCCTGGGAGGCCGCCGACAAGGAGACGGCCGCCCGCATCGCCGCCGCCCGCGCGCTGCTGCCCTCGGTGACGCTGCCCGACGAGGAACTGCTGCGCATCACCGGCATCTGCGCGGCCTTCGAGGTCGACGGGATGCGCGCCGACCTGGTGACGGCGCGCGCCGCCACCGCTCTGGCCGCCTGGGCCGGACGCACCGAGGTCGGCGCCGAGGATGTGCGCCGCGCCGCGACGCTGGCGCTGCCGCACCGGCGGCGCCGTCATCCGTTCGACGCGCCGGGCCTCGACGAGGACCAGCTCGACGAGGCGATGCGCGATGGGAACAAGGACGAGGACCCGGATCCCGAGCCCGATCCCGATCCCGGCGGCCAGGGCGGGCCGGGTGGTTCCGGCGGTCCAGACAGCGGTTCTGACAACGGTCCGGAGAACGGCCCACAGCCGCCCTCCGGCTCCCAGCTCGAAGCATCCGGCGACAGTCAATCCTCAGAACGGCGCGAGAGCCCCGTAGCCGGCGCGTCCCGAGAACAGAGATCCGCGACGCCGAGTGAACCCTTCAAAACGCGGCTCCTGAAGGTCGAAGGCGTCGGCACCGGTGCCGAGGGCCGCCGTTCGAAGGCCCGCTCCACCGGCGGCCGCGCGATCGGTGCGCGTCCCGGCACGCGCGGCCTCCACCTTGTCGCGACCGTCCGCGCCGCCGCTCCGCAGCAGGTCGCACGCGGCCGCGACAAGGCCCTCATCCTGCGCTCGCAAGACCTCCGTGAGCCGATCCGCGAGGGCCGGGAAGGCAACCTCGTCTTGTTCGTTGTCGACGCTTCCGGCTCCATGGCCGCGCGCCAGCGCATGTCCGCCGTCAAGGGCGCGATACTGTCCCTTCTCCTGGACGCCTACCAGCGCCGGGACAAGGCCGGGCTGGTCACGTTCCGAGGCCGCGAGGCCTCCCTCGCCCTCCCGCCGACCTGGTCGGTCGACGCCGGCGCCGCGCACCTCACCGCTCTGCCCACCGGCGGCCGCACGCCCCTCGACGCCGGGCTCCTGCAAGCCGCCGACGTTCTGCGCGTCGAGCGCCTGCGCGACCCGCAGCGCCGGCCGCTCGTGGTCGTCGTCACCGACGGCCGGGCGACGCAGGCCTCCCGCTCCTCAGACCCGCTCGCCGAAGCCCGCCGCGCCGCCGCTCATCTCGCCGCCTCCATCGCCGCCGTCCACGGCACAGCCATCGTCGTGGACTGCGAAACCGGCCCGGTCCGCCTCGGCCTGGCCGCCCGCCTCGCCGCCGACCTCGGTGCGCACCACCTGCAGCTCGCCGAACTCGCCGCCGACACGCTGACCGCCACGGTCCGGGACCACCGTCCCGGCTCCGACCGGAATCGCACCGACCGGAATCGCACCGACCGCTCCACCCACGCCCGGAGGGCCGCCTGATGCCGCAAGGCCAACCCGCTCACGTCCCGGACGACGGCCTCACCACGCGCCAGCGCCGCAACCGCCCGCTGACGATCGTGCACACCGGTCCCGGCAAGGGGAAGTCGACCGCCGCGTTCGGGCTGGCGCTGCGCGGCTGGAACCAGGGCTGGCCGATCGGGGTGTTCCAGTTCGTGAAGTCGGCGAAGTGGCGCATCGGCGAGGAGAACGCGCTCAAGGCGCTCGGCACCCTGCACGCCGCCACCGGCCAGGGCGGTCCGGTCACCTGGCACAAGATGGGGGAGGGCTGGTCCTGGCTTCGGGGGAACGGGGGTCGCCCCCCACAATCAAACACAGCGCGTGACCTGCACAGCGATCCGGAGCTGCAAGCCGAGAACGCCCGTGCCGGCTGGGAGCGCATCAAGGAGGACCTGGCAGCCGAGACCTACCGCCTCTACATCCTCGACGAGTTCACCTACCCGATGAAGTGGGGCTGGGTAGACGTGGAGGAGGTGGTCAAGACCCTCGCCGACCGTCCGGGCACCCAGCATGTCGTGATCACCGGCCGCGACGCCGCCCCGCAACTGCTCGCCGCCGCCGACCTGGTCACCGAGATGGCCAAGGTGAAGCACCCGATGGACGTCGGCCAGAAGGGCCAGAAGGGCATCGAGTGGTGAGCGTGTGGGGCGCGGCGGCCCTCGCCCCGCCCCGGGTCGTGATCGCCGCCCCGGCCTCCGGCCACGGCAAGACCACCGTGGCCACCGGCATCATCAAAGCCCTGACGGACCGCGGCTTCGCCGTCGCCCCGTTCAAGGTCGGGCCGGACTACATCGACCCCGGCTACCACGCCCTCGCCGCCGGCCGCCCCGGCCGCAACCTCGATCCCTGTATGGTCGGCACCGACCGCATCGCGCCGTTGTTCGCCCACGGCGCGGCCGGCGCTGATCTGGCGGTCGTCGAAGGCGTCATGGGCCTCTACGACGGCGCGACCGGCGAGGGCGAGCTCGCCTCCACCGCACAGGTCGCCAAACTGCTGAAGGCCCCGGTCTTGTTCGTGGTCGACGCCGCCGCGCAGGGCCGCTCGATCGCCGCGCTGGTCCACGGCTTCCGGTCCTTCGACCCGGAGGTCCGGCTGGCCGGCGTGATCCTCAACCGCGTCGGCTCGGACACCCATCGCAGCATCCTGACGGAGGCGCTGGACGAGCTCGGCCTGCCGGTGCTCGGCACGCTGCGCCGCGACGCCAAGGTCAGCGCGCCCTCCCGGCACCTCGGCCTGGTCCCGGTCGCCGAACGCCGCGCGGAGGCGGTGCAGGCCGTCGCCGCCCTCGGCGCGCTCGTCGATGACGGCGTCCGGCTGGACGAGGTCTACAGCCTGGCCCGCACCGCCCCGCCGCTGTCCACCACGGCCTGGGACGCCGCCGCCGAGGTCGGCCCCCGGCGCGGCGCCAAGCCGCGGATCGCGATCGCGTCCGGACCGGCCTTCACCTTCTCCTACGCCGAGAACGCCGAACTGCTCACCGCCGCCGGCGCCGAACTGTGCCCCTTCGACCCGCTGCGCGACGAGGCGCTGCCCGAGTGCGTCGGCGGCCTCGTCATCGGCGGCGGCTTCCCCGAGGTGCACGCGCCCGAACTCACGGCCAACGAGGCGCTGCGCGGGTCGGTGGCCGCCTTCGCCCGCGACGGCGGCGCGATCGCGGCCGAGTGCGCCGGACTGCTGTATCTGGGCAAGAGCCTGGACGGCCTGCCGATGTGCGGTGTCCTTGATGCCGAAGCGGTGATGACCGACCGGCTCACCCTCGGCTACCGGCACGCGGTGGCCGCCGCCGAGTCGGTGCTGGCCGCCGCCGGCACCCGGGTATCAGGGCACGAATTCCACCGGACGGCCGTCAGCCCCTCGGCCGGCTCGCCGCCGGCCTGGCACTGGCGCCGGGACGGCGGACCGGTCACCGAGGGCTTCGCCGGCGCCCGGATCCACGCCTCCTACCTGCACCTGCACTGGGCCGGCACGCCGTCGGTCGCCCGTCGGCTGGTCGAGAGCTGCGGGGTGCGGCGATGACGGCCCGCCTGCTCACCGGCGTCGGCGTCGGTCCCGGCGACCCGGAACTCGTCACCGTCAAGGCCGTTCGCGTACTGCGCGAAGCAGATGTGGTCTTCGTCCCCATACTCGCCGACGGCCCCGAAGGCCCCGGCCGCGCCGAGGCCACCGTGCGCGAACACATCGACGCCGCGACCGTCCGCTCCGTGCCGTTCGCCCTGTCCGACCGGGGAGGACGCACCGCGCAGCGACTCAACGCCTGGGACGAGGCGGCGCGCGCGGTCGTCGCCGCCTTCGAAGACGGCGCCGCCCGCATCGCGTTCGCCACCATCGGCGACCCGAACATCTACTCGACGTTCAGCTACCTCGCCCAGACGGTTCGAGCCCTGATTCCCGAGGCCGAAGTGGCCACCGTCCCCGGCATCACCGCGATGCAGGACCTCGCCGCCCGCTCCGGAACCGTGCTCGCCGAAGGCCGCGAAGTGCTGGCCCTGTTCCCCATGACCGCCGGTCTGGCGGCCTACGAGCAGGCCCTGGCGTCCTTCGACACCGTCGTCGCCTACAAGGGCGGCCGCTTCCTGCCGGAGATGCTGGCGGTCGTCGACAAAGCCGACCGCACCGGCGAGACCGTCTTCGGCGCCGCCCTCGGCCTGCCGGAGGAGGTCGTCGGCGCCGTCGCCGAGCTGCCGGCCGAGACCGTCGCCCGGGCACCGTATCTGTCCACTGTCATCACCACCGCGCGGCGGCGCGAACGAGGGGGAGCGCTGTGACCGGGAAAGTGACCTTCATCGGAGCCGGCCCGGGCGCCGCCGACCTGATCACGCTGCGGGGCGCGCGGGCGATCGCCGAGGCGGACGTCGTGATCTGGGCCGCCAGCCTGGTGCAGGAGGCGGTCCTGGAGCACGCGCGGCCGGACGCCGAGATCGTGGACTCCGCGGCGCTGCCGATGGAAGGCGTCGTCGCGATCTACGAACGCGCAGCCGGCGAAGGCCTGCGGATCGCCCGGATCCACTCCGGCGACCCGTCCCTGTGGGGCGCGGTCCAAGAGCAGCTGGACCGGTGCCGTGACCTCGGACTCGACACCGAGATCAGCCCCGGGGTGTCGGCGTTCTCGGCGGTGGCCGCGATCGCACAGCGCGAACTGACGATCCCCGAGGTCGCGCAGTCGGTGATCCTCACTCGGCTCGGCGGCGGCAAGACTCCCATGCCGGAGAAGGAATCCATCCGAGAGTTCGCCCGCCACGGCACCACGATGGCGGTGTTCCTCTCGGCCGCGCGCTCGGGCCAGCTCGCCGCCGAACTCCTCGAAGGCGGTTACGCGCCCGAGACGCCGGTCATCGTCGCCTACCGCGCGACCTGGGAGGACGAAGAGCTCGCGTACTGCACCATCGCGGACCTCGAAGAGACAGTGAAGGCGCGCAAGCTCTGGAAGCACACCCTCTTCCTGGTCGGCCCGGCGCTGGCGAGCCACGGTACCCGCTCGCACCTGTACCATCCCGGCCACTTCCACGGCTTCCGCCGCGCGGACAAGGCGGCACGCAAGGCGCTGTTGGAAAGCGTGGCAGATGTCTGATCCGACGCCGCCCGATCCCGAGGTTCCCCACTTGAGGGAACCCGACCTACCCCGCACCATGAAGGTGCGCCAGAAGGCCTTGCGGCCCGGGTGGACCACGGGTGCCTGCGCGGCGGCCGCCGCCAAGGCCGCGACCGCTGCCCTGGTCACCGGCGAGCCGCAGACCTGGACCGAGATCGCGCTGCCGTCCGGGCGGCGGGTCACGTTCGCCACCGAGCGCTGCGAGCTGTCGCGGCCCGGACGCGCCGAGGCGGTCGTCGTCAAGGACGCCGGCGACGACCCCGACGTCACCCACGGCGCCCACCTCACCGCGACCGTCTCCTGGCTGCCCGCCGGGAGCGGCCTGCGCCTGGACGGCGGCGTCGGGGTCGGCGTCGTCACCAAGCCGGGCCTGGGGCTGGAGGTCGGCGGGCCGGCGATCAACCCGGTGCCGCGCGGCATGATCGAGGCCTCGGTCGCCGAGGCGCTGGCCGACGCGCCGGAGCCGGCGGTCGCCGAGCGCGGCTTGAGCGTCGTCATCTCCGTCCCCGAGGGCGAAGTCATGGCGCGCAAGACCACCAACGCGCGCCTCGGCATCCTCGGCGGGATCTCGATCCTCGGCACCACCGGCATCGTCCGGCCCTTCTCGACCGCCGCCTGGCGGGCCAGCGTCGAGCAGGCGGTGTCGGTGCTGGCGGCCCAGGCTGCCGAGACTTCGCAGGACCCTGTTCTGGTCCTGTGCACCGGCGGCCGCACGGAGAAGGGCGCGATGGCGCTCTATCCGGAGCTGCCCGAGGTCAGCTTCGTCGAGGTCGGCGACTTCACCGGCGCGGCGATCCGGCGCTGCGTCGAACACGGCGTGCGCCGCGTGGTCTTCGTCGGCATGGCCGGCAAGCTGACCAAGCTCGGCTCCGGGGTCCTGATGACCCACTACACCCGCTCGAAGGTGGACTGCTCGCTGCTCGGCGCCATCACCCTCGCGGTAGGCGGCTCCGAGGAGCTGGCGGCCGACGTCGGCGCCGCCAACACCGCGCGGCACGGATACGAACTCTGGGACGCTGCCGGACTGCTGGGTGCGGCCGGTGACGAACTGTGCCGGCGGGTGGCCGCCGTCCTGGAGCGCTTCGCCGCCGACGAATGTGCGGGCGCCATCCGCGCCGACGTCGTGATGGTCGACTTCAGCGGCCTGGAAGTGGTGGCCCGGTCGTGATCACGGTCATCGGTTTCGACGGCTCGCCGCTGCCCGCGCGCGCCCGTGCCGCTCTCGACGCGGCCGACCTCGTCGCCGGCACCGCGCGGATCCTCGACGAGCTCGACCTCGCGCCCACGGCGGTACGGCACGAACTCGTCCGGCTCGACGACCTGTTCGCCGCCATCTCCGGCCACGACCGGGTCTGCGTTCTGGCCAGCGGTGACCCGGGATTCTTCGGGATCGTCAGAACAATGCGCGAAACGGGCCTCGACGTCGAGGTCGTGCCGGCCGTCTCGTCGGTCGCCGCCGCCTTCGCCGCGATCGGCCTGGCGTGGGACGACGCCATGGTGGTCAGCGCGCACGGCCGCGATCTGCGGCCGGTGGTCAACGCCTGCCGCGCCTTCCCGAAGGTGGCGGTGCTGACCGGCCCGCACGCCGGAGCCCGCGAGCTGGGTGCCGAGCTGCCGGACCGGACGTTCGTGGTCGCGCAGCGGCTCGGGCATGCCGATCAGAAGGTGGAGATCCTGAGCTCGCACGCGGCCGCGCACGCCGAGTTCGCCGATCCCTATGTGCTGCTGTGCCTGGACGAGTCGCGCCTGGCCTCCGAGCGCGGCTGGCTCGCCGGCTTCCAGGGCGTGCCCGGCGCCTGGGCGCTGCCCGAGGCCGAGTTCGCGCACCGCGACTCGATGATCACCAAGTCCGAGGTCCGCGCCCTCGCCCTGGCCAGGCTCGGCCCTCGGCCCGGCCGCCTGGTGTGGGACATCGGCGCCGGTTCCGGATCGGTCGGCATCGAGTGCGCGCGCTTCGGGGCGGCGGTGGTGGCGGTGGAACGCGACGCGGAGTCCGCCGATCGCATCCGCACCAACGCCGCCGCGTTGTCGGTGACCGTCGAAGTGGTGGCCGCCGACGCGCTCGACGCCCTGGACCGCCTGCCGTGTCCGGACTCCGTGTTCGTCGGCGGCGGCGGCGCCGAGGTGATCGCCGCGTGCGCCGAGACGCCGGCGACCACGGTGGTCGTCGCCCTGGCCGCCATCGAACGCGTCCCGGACGCCATCAGCCTCCTGACGAAGGCTGGCCGCGCCGTGGACGGCGTACTGCTCCAGTCCTCCCGCCTGTCCGCACTGCCCGGCGACACCCACCGCTTCGCCGCCGCCAATCCCGTGTTCCTGCTGTGGGGAGAACGCCCGTGAACCACAAGACGATCGGCGTGGTCGCCGCGACCGCCGCCGGACGGCGCGCGGCCGAGCGGCTGGCCGCCGCCTGGCCGGACCGCGTGCGGTCCTACGGCGGCGCGAGCGAACTACGGCAGGCATTCGAGGACTGCGACGCGGTGGTCGCGTTCCTCGCGGTGGGAGCGACGGTGCGCTCGCTGGCGCCGGTGCTCGGCCACAAGAGCACCGATGCGGCCGTGGTGTGCCTCGACGAGGCGCTGCGGCACGCGGTCGCGGTCCTCGGCGGCCATCACGGCGGCAACGACCTGGCCGAACAGGTCTCGGCGGTGCTCGGCTGCACGCCGGTGATCACCACGGCCTCCGACGCTTCGGGCGCGCAGGCGCTGGACGGCTACGGCACGGATCTCGGCTTCCGGATCGAGAACCCTGAGATGCTGGCACCGGTGGGCGCGAAGCTGCTGTCCGGCGCCCCGGTCGCGGTCGCCGGTGCCGACCGCTGGCCGGTGCCGCCGCTGGATCTGCGGGACGGCGAGCCGCAAGCCCGGATCTCGGTCACCGACGCCGCCGGGGCTGAGGGCCTGGTCTACCGGCCGCCGTCGCTGGTGGTAGGGGTGGGTGCCTCGCGCGGGGTGACCGCTGAAGAAGTGCTGAACGCGGTGGACCGCGCTCTCGCCACCGCAGGCCTGAGCCCGAACTCGGTGGCCCGGCTGGCGTCCGTCGATGCGAAGGCCGACGAGGCGGGGATCGTGGAAGCGGCTCGCCGCCGCGGCTGGGACGTGGTGTTCCACCCGGCAGCAGCCTTGGCAGGCATCGACGTTCCGAATCCGAGCGACGTCGTTCGCGCCGAAGTCGGCACGCCGTCGGTAGCCGAGGCCGCCGCGCGTTACGACGGACCGAACCGGCCCCTCGCCGAACTGATCGTGCCGAAGATCAAGAGCAGGTCGGCGGGGGCGCAGGCGCCCATGGCCACCGCCGCCGTCGCCCGCCTGGCACCTCGGGGCCGGCTCGCCCTCATCGGCCTCGGCCCCGGCGCCCGCGACCTGCTGCCGCCCCGGGCCGTCGCCGAACTGCGCCGCGCCTCGGTGGTCATCGGCCTGGACCAGTACCTGGACCAGATCCGCGACCTGTTGCGCCCCGGCACCGAGATCCGTGCGACCGGCCTCGGCAGCGAGGAGGCGCGCGCCAAGGACGCCGTGGAGACCGCCCGGTCGGGCCGGGCCGTCGCGCTGATCGGCTCCGGCGACGCCGGCGTCTACGCGATGGCCAGCCCGGCGCTGGACACCTTCGCAGACCTCGATGACATCGACGTGGTCGGCGTGCCGGGGATCACCGCCTCGCTCGCCGCCTCGAACGTCCTCGGCGCGCCGCTCGGGCACGACCACGCCGTCATCTCGCTGTCCGATCTGCACACGCCCTGGCCCGTGATCGAGCGGCGAGTGACCGCCGCCGCCGAGGGCGACTTCGTCACCGTCTTCTACAACCCGCGCAGCAAAGGTCGCCACTGGCAGCTCGGCCGCGCCCTGGCCATCCTCGGCCGGCACCGGCCGCCGGGCACGCCGGTCGGCTGCGTCCGCGACGCGTCCCGTCCCGGCGAACGCTCGTGGATCAGTACCCTGAGCGATTTCAATCCCGCCGACGTCGACATGTACACCGTCGTCCTGGTCGGCAGCTCGCAGACCCGCGTCGCGGCCGGCCGGATGGTCACGCCGCGCGGCTACACCTGGAGCGCGGGTTCATGAGCATCCTGATCGCCGAGGTCCGCGCCTGCCAGGGCTGCGGCGCGTGCCTGCTGACCTGCCCGGAACACGCCATCCGCCCCGAGGGCGGCACCTTGCGGGTCCTGGCCGACCGCTGCACCGGGTGCGGCGAGTGCGCCGAGGTGTGCCCGGTCGACGCCATCGAGCTGGTGGAGGTCGCGCAGTGACCGCACGCACCGCAGGCACCGCACGCGCCGTTCATCCGATCGAGGCCGAGTCCTACCGCATCCTGCGAGCGCATCTCGACACCACCGGCCTCGCGCCGTATACGAGGGCTGTCACCGAGCGCGTCATCCATGCCAGCGCCGACTTCGACTACGCCACGGACCTGGTCACCGACGAAGCCGTACTGGCCGATGCCGCCGCCGCACTGGCCGCCGGGGCGCCGGTCGTCGCGGACGTCGAGATGGTCGCCGCCGGGATCACGCGCCGCGACACGGTGTGCGCGATCAAGGATCCGGCGGCGCCGAAACTCGCCGCCGAGCTCGGTATCACCCGTTCCGCCGCCGCCTTGCGGCTGGCCGCCGAGCAGGCCGGCCCGGGCGCCGTCTATGTCATCGGCTGCGCTCCGACCGCGTTGTTCGAGCTCATCGCGGTCGCCGCCGAGGTGCGGCCGGCACTCGTGATCGGCATGCCGGTGGGATTCGTCGGCGCGGCGGAGTCGAAGGCGGCGCTGCGGGAGTCGGGGTTGCCGGCGGTGTCGAACATCTCCGGCAAGGGCGGCTCGGCCGTCGCCGCCGCCGCACTCAATGCCCTGATCTACGAAGACCTGATCTACGAAGACCTGATTGCCGAAGACCTGATTGCCGAAGACCCGGTGAAAGAAGGCGACCCACGATGACCCCCCTGCTGATCGTCGGCCACGGCACCCGCGACGCCGACGGCGCGGCCGACTTCCGGGCCTTCGTGGAGCGGGTCTCGGGCCGGGCCGGGCAGGCCGCGGTCGACGGCGGGTTCATCGAGCTGTCCGCGCCGCCGGTCGGCGAGGCCGTGACCCGGCTGGTCGAGGCCGGGCACCGCCGGCTGGCGGCCGTGCCGCTGGTCCTGGTGTCCGCCGGGCACGCCAAGGGCGACATCCCCGGCTCGCTCAACCGGGAGCGCGGCCGCCATCCCGGTCTGTCCTTCGCCTACGGCCGTCCGCTCGGCGTGCACCCGACCATCCTTTCGCTGCTCGAAGCCCGCCTGGACACGGTGCTGCCGCACGCGGAGCGCGCCGAGGCCGCCGTGCTGCTCGTCGGCCGCGGCTCCACCGATCCGGACGCCAACGCCGAGGTGTACCGCGCCGCGCGGCTGCTCTGGGAGGGCCGGGGCATCGGCACGGTCGAGGCGGCCTTCGTCTCGCTCGCGCAGCCCTCGGTCGCCGAAGGGCTGGAGCGCTGCCGCCGCCTCGGTGCCAAGCGCATAGTCGTCCTGCCGTACTTCCTGTTCCGGGGCGTGCTGCCGGACCGGATCGTGGAGGAGGCGGCCGGCTACGACGTCGCGCCGGTCATCGGCGACTGTGACGAGCTCGCGGACCTGGTGCTGGAACGCTACGCGGAGGCCGTCGCCGGAGACATCCGGATGAACTGCGACACCTGCGTCTACCGGATCGCGCTGCCAGGGTTCGAGCACAAGGTGGGGGCGGTGCAGGCGCCGCACGATCATCCCGACGAAGACGGTCGCGAGCACGGTCACGAACTCGACCATGAGAGCGGTCAGGACCACCACTGCGAACACCGTCACCACGACCATCAGCACGCGCACTCACATGGCTGACCATCCCGTAGCTGACCACGTTCCGGACCTGCGCCACCACGGCGACGCCGAACTCCGCGACGCCGCCGTGCCGATCCGCCTGGACTTCGCCGTCAACGTCCGCGTCCCCGAGCCGCCCCGCTGGCTCCGCGACCGCCTGGCCGCCGGCCTGGACACCCTCGCCGCCTATCCGGATGCGACCGCGGCCACCGAGGCGGTCGCTGCCCGCCACGGCCGCACCTGCGCCGAAGTGCTGCTCACCTCGGGCGCCGCCGAGGCTTTCGTCCTGCTTGCCAGGATCCTGCGACCGCGCCGCGCGGTCGTCGTGCATCCGCAGTTCACCGAGCCCGAAGCCGCCCTGCTCGCCGCCGGCCACGCCGTCGGCCGGCACCTCCTCACCGGCGCCTTCACCCTCGACCCGGATGCCGTCCCCGCTGACGCCGACCTCGTCATGATCGGCAACCCCACCAACCCGACCTCGGTCCTGCACCCGGTGTCCGCCATCGCCCGGCTGCTCAAGCCCGGCCGCACCGTCGTCGTCGACGAGGCGTTCATGGACGCCGTCCCCGGCGAGCCGGAGACGTTGGGCGGCCACCCCGATGTCGTGGTCGTCAGAAGCCTGACGAAGACCTGGGGCCTCGCGGGCCTCCGGGTCGGCTACGTCCTCGGCCCGCCCGAGCTCATCAGAGCCCTCAAAGCTGCGCAGCCGCTCTGGTCCGTCTCCACGCTCGGGCTCATTGCGGCCCGCGCTACGTGTGAACCAGACGCTGTCGCTGAAGCCGAGACCCTGGCGAAGCAGGCTGACCAGGACCGTGAACATCTCCTGGCCCGCTTGGCCGAACTGCCCGGCGTCAGCGTCCCAGCAGCCTCACGAGCCCCGTTCGTGCTGGTCCACACGCCCGGAGCGGCCATTCTGCGCGACCGCCTTCGAGCCGTGGGGATCGCGGTCCGGCGCGGCGACTCCTTCCCCGGCCTCGGCTCCGACTGGCTGCGTATCGCAGTCCGGGACCGCACTGCCACCGACACCCTGATGCAGCATTGGCGGCAGGCCGTCGCGACGCCGCGGTAATGACCGGGATAGGGTCGTGCCCATGAGCAGCTACCTCGATGCGGCGGACGCGGCCGTGGAGCACGCGCTCGCGTCGGGTGCCCGGTACGCCGACGCCCGCGTCATGTACCGGCGTACCGAGTCCATGTCGGCCCGCAACGGAGATGTGGAGGCGCTGGACCAGGGCGAGTCCGTCGGGGTCGGCGTCCGGGCGCTGGTCGGCTCCAGCTGGGGGTTCTTCGCCACGCCGCATCTGGACCTGCCGGCCGCCCGCGCCGCCGGCCGCCAGGCCGTCGAGATCGCCCGGGCCTCGGCCCACGTGCCCGGCCCGGCGGCGATGATCCCGGCCGAGCCGGAGGTCGGCAGCTGGTCCAGCGAGTGCCTGGTCGACCCGCTGAGCGTGCCGCTGTCGGACAAGGGCGACCTGCTCACCGCCGCCACCGCCGAGATGCGCAAGCAGGGTGCTGACATCGCGACCGGGCTCTACCAGATCTGGGACACCCGCAAGTGGTTCGTGTCCTCCGAGGGCCACCGCATCGAGCAGCACATCCGCGAGTGCGGCGGCGGCATCAGCGCCACCGCCGTCGGCGACCGCGAGACCCAGGTCCGCTCCTACCCCTCGCGCCGCGGCCAGTACGGCACCCGCGGCTGGGAACTCGTCACCGAGATCGGTCTGGCCGCGCAGGCCGCCCGCGTCGCCGACGAGGCCCAGGCTCTCCTGCGGGCTCCGCAGTGCCTCGCCGGCGAGACCGCGCTCATCCTCGGCGGTGAGCAGCTGGCGCTCCAGATCCACGAATCCGTCGGCCACGCCATCGAACTGGACCGCATCCTCGGCTGGGAGGCCGCCTACGCCGGCACCTCCTGGCTCGACCTCGCCGAACTCGGCAAGCTCCGCTACGGCAGCGGCCTGATGAACATCGTCATCGACGCCACCTACCCCGGCGCCCTGGGCTCCTTCGGCTATGACGACGAGGGCACCAAGGCCGGCAAGCACGACGCGGTCCGGGACGGCATCTGGACCGGCGTGCTCGCCGGCCGCGAGAGCGCCGCCGTCGCAGGCCTCGACTACGCCGGCAGCGTGCGCTCGATGGACTGGTCCGGCCTGCCGATCGTCCGCATGACGAACGTCGGCCTGGAACCCGGCCCGCACACGCTGGACGAGATCATCGCCGCGACCGACGACGGGGTCTTCATGGACATGAACCGCTCTTGGTCGATCGATGACAAGAGGTTGAATTTCCAGTTCGGCTGCGAGATCGGCTACGAAGTCAAAAACGGCGAGCTCGGCCGGATGCTCAAGAATCCGACCTACACCGGCATCGGCCCGACCTTCTGGCAGAGCATGGACATGCTCTCTTCTGAGATCGTCGCCTGGGGCACCCCGAACTGTGGCAAGGGCCAGCCCGGCCAAATCGGCCACACCGGCCATCCGGCGGCGCCGGCCCGATTCCAGAACGTGCGAGTGGGGGTCCGCGGATGACCATCGCCGAGCAGGTGCTGCAGGCAGCGCGCCAGGCGGTCGGCGGCTCTGCCGACGTCGACGTGAACGTGGCCCACACCCACGAGGCGCTGACCCGGTTCGCCAACTCCTATATCCATCAGAACGTGGCCAGCGACACCGCCACCGTGACCCTGCGCATCCACAGAGGCGGCCGCACCGCCGTGAACACCACGACGGTCACAGACGACGCCGCGCTGGCCGCTCTGGTGGAGCGCACGGCCGCGGCAGTTCGCGTCTCACCGAAGGACCCGGGCTGGGCAGGCTTGTCCGGTCCGGCTGCCCTGCCGCACAGCCCGTCCCCGGACCTCGCCACCGGCGAGGCGGCGCCGGACGACCGTGCCGAGGAGGTCAAGGCCTACATCGAAGCGGTCGGCGGCCTCACCGCCGCGGGCTTCTACCGCAACCGCATGGTCGTCACCGAATACGTGAACTCCGAAGGCCAGAGCGCCCACGGAACAGTCGTCGAAGCGGCGATCGACGGCATCGCCAAGACTCCCACCTCCGACGGCGCCGCCCGCCAGGCGTCCCGCCTGATGACGGATCTGGACGGCGCCGCCCTCGGCGCTCGCGCCGCCGCCAAGGCCCTCGCCTCGCAGGACCCCATCGAGATCGATCCGGGGGAGTACGAGGTGGTTCTGGAGCCCACCGCAGCCAGCGATGTCCTGTGGATCCTCGGCGGCTTCGGCTTCAACGGCAAGGCTTGCAACGAGGGCACCTCCTTCGTGAAGCTCGGCGAGCAGCAGTTCGACCCCACAGTGACCCTCACCGACGACCCGCTGTCCGGCCCCGCAGCCGGAACCCTCTTCGACGCCGAAGGCACTCCGCGCCCCGCCTTGACCCTGGTCCGAAACGGCGTGACGCGAGCCGTGACCCACGACCGCCGCTCCGCCCGCGAAGCCGGCGTGCCCAGCACCGGCCACGCCGGCGCCGAGAGCGCCGTCCACGGCGCGGAACCGGTCAACCTGCGCCTGGAGCCGATCCCCGGCCCGCCGCCTACCGAGGTCGAAGGCCCGGCCGCGGACTCGGCGGTACTGGCCCTGGTCGCCGCCGTCCGCCGCGGCCTGTTGGTGACAGACCACTGGTACACCCGCTGCCTGGACCCCCGCCGCCTGGTGATGACCGGCCTGACCCGCAACGGCGTCTGGCTGATCGAGAACGGCGAGATCACGCGCCCGGTCAAGAACCTGCGCTTCACCCAGTCCTATCCCGAGGCTCTGGCACCCGGCCGAGTCCTCGGCATCGGCACCCACGCCCCGGCGTTCGCCTCGAAGTACGGCGCGGCGTCAGCGATGGCCCCGGCTCTGCATCTGGCCGGGTGGAACTTCACGGGCGGCGCGAGCGGCTGAGGCCGGTTGCCGACGAGGGTCATGCAGCAGGGTTTTCAGTGGTGACCACCGCGACAATCCGCGTCCCCGTCGGGAACTCCCCAGCCTCCATCATCGCGGTGATGCCGTACAGCATCTTCGCCACATAGATTCGGTCGACCTCGAAACCGTGCCTCGCTCCGAAGTCTGCCGCGAAGTCTTCCAGTTCCTGGGGGACCTTCGCGTATCCGCCGAAGTGGAATCGGTCCTCGACCTGCCAGTTGTCGAAGACCCTTCCGTAAGCCTCCCGCTGAAGCTTCACCACCTCTGTCGGGAGGAATCCGCCCTTCAACGTGGCGAAGCCGATCGCCCGCTGGCCCGGCGCAAGTCCCGCCGCGATGCCCGCGAGAGTTCCACCTGTGCCGACCGGACAGCAGATGATGTCGAACGGCTCGGTGATCTCGGCGGGTAGCTCGGCGCAGCCCTGCACCGCCTTGGCGTTGCTGCCGCCTTCAGGGATCAAGTAGAAGTCGCCGAACAGGCTCTCCAAGAAGCGCCGAGTGCCCGCCGAGTTCTTAGTGCGGTAGGACTCGCGATCCATATACATCAGCCGCATGCCCTGGCTCACCGCGTAGGCCAGGGAATCGTTCAGTGGCAGGTGCTCCTCGCCTCGGATGACACCGATTGTCTGGAAGCCCTCGGTCCGGCCCGCTGTTGCCACGGCTCGGATGTGGTTCGAGTAGGCGCCGCCGAATGTCAGCAGTGTCGAAGCACCCTCTTGCCGGGCTGCGGCGAGGTTGTACTTGAGCTTGCGCGGCTTGTTGCTGTCGAACCGCAGGGTGAGCTCGCTCATCGCAGCCGGTGGTCCAGGCCGGTGCAGCGCTTGCCGGCGGACATCGTCCGGACGGCCTGAGCCAGTGCTCGCTTCGACCCGACGATCACCACCAGCTTCTTCGCCCGCGTGACCGCCGTATACAGCAGATTCCGCTGCAGCATCATCCAAGCGCTCATCGTCACCGGCACCACCACCACCGGATACTCAGAACCCTGTGACCGGTGCACCGTCATCGCATACGCATGCTGCAACTCGTCGAGTTCGGCGAAGTCGTATGCCACGTCCTCGTCCTCATCGGTATGGACCGTGAGCGTCTGCTCCTCCAGCGACATCGCCGTGATGACTCCGCCGGTCCCGTTGAAGACCCCGTTCTTGCCCTTGTCGTAGTTGTTCCGGATCTGCGTGACCTTGTCCCCGACGCGAAACGTGCGCCCTCCGAACCGCTTCTCCGGACGTGACGGCTGCGACGGCGTCAACGCCTCCTGGATCGCCCCGTTCAACGTCCCCGCGCCGGCGGCGCCCCGATGCATCGGCGTCAGCACCTGGATGTCCCGCAGCGGATCGAAACCGAACCGCCGGGGAATCCGCGTGGTCGCCAGCTCGACGGCGACCCGCGCGGCATCCTCGGTCTCGTCCTCCACGAACAGGAAGAAGTCTTTGAATCCCTCCAGTTCCAACGGCTTGCCGGAGTTGATCCGGTGCGCGTTGACCACGATCCCGGACTGCTGCGCTTGCCGGAACACCTGGGTCAGCCGCACTCGCGGAATCCGGGGCGCCGCCAACAGATCACGCAGCACTTCTCCGGCCCCCACTGACGGCAACTGGTCGACGTCCCCCACGAGCAGCAGATGCGCGCCCGGAGCCACGGCCTTGGCGAGCTTGTTCGCCAGTAGCACGTCCAGCATTGAGGCCTCATCGACCACGACCAGGTCGGCTTCCAGCGGCCGGTCCCGGTCGAAGGCGGCGTCGCCGCCCGGTTTGAGCTCCAGCAGCCGGTGCACCGTCATCGCCTCGGCGCCGGTCAGCTCGGTCAGCCGCTTGGCGGCCTTGCCCGTCGGCGCGGCCAGCACGACCCGCGCCTTCTTCGCCCGTGCCAGCTCGACGATCGACCGCACCGTGAACGACTTGCCGCAGCCCGGACCGCCGGTCAGCACGCTCACCTTCGAGGTGAGAGCCTGCTTCACCGCCGCCGTCTGCTCGGGCGCCAGGTCCACACCGGTGCGCTCCTTCAGCCAGCCCAGCGCCTTGTCCCAGTCGACCGTGGCGAACGACCCGAGCCGGTCGGTGCCCTCGGGGGCCTCCAGCAGCCGCCGCAGCTGCGCGGCGAGCGAGACTTCGGCGCGATGGAACGGCAGCAGATAGATGGCCTTGATGGGCTCCGTCGGGTCGTAGCCGTCGGGATTGGGAAGGTCCTCGGCGACGACGCCCTCGGCCTCGATCAGCTCGTCCAGGCACCGGGACGCCAAGCCGGAATCGACCGCGAGGATCTTGACGGACTCCTCAAGGAGCTTCTCGCGGGGCAGGTAGCAGTGCCCGGCGTCCGAACTCTGCGATAGCGCGTACTGGATACCGGCTTTGACCCGCTCGGGGGAGTCGTGGGGGATGCCGACGGCGACGGCGATCGCGTCGGCGGTCTTGAAGCCGATGCCCCACACGTCGGAGGCGAGCTTGTAAGGCTCCTGTTTCACGACGTCGATCGACGCGTCGCCGTACTCCTTGTAGATGCGCACCGAGATCGACGTGGTGACACCGACCGACTGCAGGAAGACCATGACCTCCTTGATGGCCTTCTGCTCGATCCACGCCGCCCCGATCAGCTTGGTGCGCTTCGGCCCCAGCCCCGGCACCTCGACCAGCCGGGCCGGCGACTCCTCGATGACGGTCAGCGTGTCGACGCCGAAGTGCTCGACGATCTTCTCGGCGATCTTCGGGCCGATGCCTTTGATCAGCCCGGAGCCCAGGTACTTCTGGATGCCCGCGACCGTGGCCGGCAGGACGGTGGTGTAGTTCTCGACGGTGAACTGGCGGCCGTACTGCGGATGCGAGCCCCAGCGCCCGCGCATCCGCAGCGATTCCCCGGGCTGCGCACCGAGCAGGGCGCCGACGACGGTGAGCAGGTCGCCGGAGCCGCGGCCGGTGTCCACACGGGCCACCGTGTAGCCGGTCTCCTCGTTGGCGAAGGTGATCCGCTCCAGCACGCCTTCGAGGACCGCGAGGCCGGGGATGGGGGACTCGGTCTCGGGCGAGGCGGTGGCGGCCAAGACGTCCTCCTCGGGTCGGGCAGCTCGGGTGGTTCGGGTAGCTCGAGCGGCTCGGGTAGCTCGGGTAGCTCGCCGCCGCGTCAGGTGGCGGCGGCGACGGTGCCCTCGACTTTAGCGGTGGCCGGGGACGGATTCGGCGGTGTCGGGCTCTTAGCGGTCGTCGCCCGTCGCGGCCAGACGATCGCCACGAGCCCGACGAGGACCACGGCGGCACCGATCAGCTCCAGGGCGTTCATGCGTTCGCCGTTCACGACCGCCGCGGCGAGCATGCCGATGGGCGGGACGCCCAGGGTGTAGGGGGCGACGGCGGAGGCCGGATACTTGCTGATCAGGGCGATCCACGCGCCGAGCCCGACGAACGTCGACAGCCCGACGACGTAGAGCAGGCCGAGGACCGGGCTGAGCCGGAGGTGGGTCACGCTGTCGGCGATGCGGTGCGGGCCGTCGGTGAGCAGCGACGCGATCGCGAGCGGCGGCGCGGCGTAGAGGCTGGCCCACACCATGAGCGCGAAGCCGTTCGTAGCGCCGGCCTTGCGGTTGCAGATCGAGCCGAGCGCCCAGGAGGCGCCGGCGCCGATGACCAGCAGCAGCGAGCCGAGCGGCACGGCCCCGCCCCGACCGGAGCCGATAACGGCCAAGCCGGCGACAGCGGCCGCGATGCCGAGCAGCTGGCGGACGCCGGTACGCTCCCCGATCAGCACGGCCGCGAGCAGGACGGTGAAGGGCGCCTGGCACTGCAGGACCAGCGAGGACAGGCCGTCGGGCATGCCGTGCGCCATGCCGGTGAAGAGCAGGACATACTGCCCGAAGAACATGAAGGCGCTGATACCGGCGGCCCAGTACCAGCGGACCTCCTTCGGGCGTGGAACGAAGAAGGCGGCGAGGCCGGTCAGGCCGAACCGCAGCGCGGCCAGCAGGATCGGCGGGAAGCCGTCGAGGGCGTAGCCGATGGCGACGAAGTTGACGCCCCAGATGAGGACGATGGTCAGCGCCAGCAGGATGTGGCGGGGATTACGCATAACTGTAGTGTCGGACGCGCTACCATTCAGGACCAGCGAATGATTTCGAGAGAAATCGTTAAGTGGAACTGAACGGTTTCGGGGCGGTCAGGCGGCTGCTTAGTGCGTGAGCGGTCTGGCGGCTGTTCGGTGCGTTGGCCTGACGAGTCTAACGGTGCGGACCCGATGTGCTCCGGTGTGATCCGGTGCGATCAGCGGCTGGAGGAGGCGAGCGATGATCGATGTGCGGCAGCTCCGAACGCTGCGGGCGTTGGCCGACCACGGAACCGTGGTGGCGGCGGCCGAGGCGCTGTATCTGACGCCGTCGGCGGTGTCCCAGCAGCTGGCGGTGCTGAGCAAGAGTACCGGGGTCGAGCTGCTGGAGCGCCGAGGGCGCAACGTGGTGCTGACCGAGGCGGCGCGGGTGCTGGTGACGCACGCGGACGCGGTCTTCGCGCAGCTGGAGCGGGCCCAGTCGGACCTGCGGGCGCTGTCCCCGGCTCCGGCGACCGTGCGGATCGCCGGTTTCCCGACCTCCGTGATGGCTGTCGTCGCACCGGCCATGAAGGAGCTGCGGGCGCAGCATCCCGAGTGGGGCTTCGAAATCTCGGACACCGAGAGCGAGGAGTCGGTCGCGCGCCTGATCGAGGGTTCGATCGACATCGCCGTGGTGATGGCCGCGCCGAACCGTCCGCTGCTCGGCGATCCGCGGATCAAGGTGATGCCGCTGCTGGAGGAGATCTACGTCGCCGCGCTGCCGGCCGACCACCCGTTCGCCGGCGCCGAGTCCGTCTCGCTGACGGACCTCGTCGAGGATCCGTTCGTCCTGGCGGCCGAGGGCTTGTCGTGCCACGACCAGGTGACGGCGATCTGCGCGGACGCCGGCTTCCAGCCGCGCGGGCGGCTGCGGGCCACGGACTTCAGCGCGGCGCTGGCGCTGATCGCGAACGGCTTCGGGGTGTCGCTGCTGCCGACGTTGGGCGTGCCATCGTTGCTGCCGGAGGGGGTGGCGTTGGTGCCGCTTAAGGAGGACTGGCCGCGGCGGGTGTCGCTGATCGCGATGCGGGCTGGGGCGGAGCATGCGGAGGTGGTGGAGGCGCTGCGGGCGGCTGCGGGGAGGCTGGTTCGGTGAAGGGGTCGTTGCTGATCGCGGGGACTACGTCTGATGCTGGGAAGAGCTTGATCACGGCGGGGGTTTGTCGGTGGTTGGCGCGGCAGGGCGTGGCGGTGGCGCCGTTCAAGGCGCAGAACATGTCGAACAACTCGATGGTGGTTGCGGTTGGCGGGGCTGGTGGGGTCGGCGGAGGCGCCGAGATCGGGCGGGCTCAGGTCATGCAGGCGCAGGCGGCCGGAGTCGAGCCGGAAGTGGCGATGAACCCGGTGCTGTTGAAGCCGGGGAGCGACCGGACCAGT
This sequence comes from Catenulispora sp., assembly GCA_013362315.1. Taxonomy (GTDB): domain Bacteria; phylum Actinomycetota; class Actinomycetes; order Streptomycetales; family Catenulisporaceae; genus Catenulispora. The sequence goes on from JABFWL010000091.1 coordinate 22,129, forward strand.
CAGGTCGTGCTGATGGGGAAGGTCTTCGGGGAGGCTTCGGCGACGTCATATCAGGACTTGAAGCCGAGGCTGCGCGCGGCGGTGCTTGAGGCGTATCAGGATTTGAAGTCGCGGTTCGATGTTGTGGTGTGCGAAGGGGCCGGGTCGCCGACTGAGATCAATCTGCGGGACGGGGACTTGGTGAACATGGGCTTGGCCCGGCCGCTGGGGATGCCGGTCGTGGTGGTGGGCGACATCGACCGGGGAGGGGTGTTCGCGGCGTTTCATGGAACCGTGGCTTTGCTGGACGCTGAGGATCAGCGGCTTATCGCAGGGTTCATCGTCAACAAATTCCGGGGCGACCCGTCGTTGCTGACGCCCGGGCTCAGGCAGATAGAGGGGTTCACGGGACGTCCTGTTCTCGGGGTCGTTCCGTGGCTGGCCGGGATACGGCTCGACGCCGAGGATGCGCTGCCGATTGAGGCTTACCGGGAGGCTTCTTCGGGCTCGGCGCTGCGCGTGGCGGTCGTGCGGTTTCCGCGTGTCTCGAACTTCACCGACGTTGACGCGCTGGCCATCGAGCCTGGGGTGGAGGTGGAGTTCACGGCGTCTGCGGGCGTGGTGGAGTCGGCGGATCTGGTGGTGCTGCCGGGGACGAAGTCGACCGTCGCGGATTTGGCGTGGCTTCGGGAACGTGGACTGGACAGCGCGCTGGCGAAGCGGGCTGCTGCCGGTCTGCCGATTCTGGGCATCTGCGGCGGTTATCAGATGCTGGGGAGGGAGATCGAGGACGAGGTCGAGTCGCGGCGGGGGACGGTGGCGGGGCTTGGGTTGCTGCCGGTGCGTACGGTGTTCGATCCGGTGAAGACGCTGACGCGGCCGAGGGGGTTCGGGCTCGGGGAGGCGGTGGAGGGGTATGAGATCCACAACGGGCAGGTTGTGGGGGTGGGTGGCGGCGAACCGGTGTTCACTGATGCGTCGGGCGCGGCTCTTGAGGGCTGTCGCGATGGTGCGGTGTGGGGGACGATCTGGCACGGTGCGTTGGAGGGCGACGGGTTCCGGCGGGCGTATTTGGCGTATGTCGCAGGGGTTTGCGGGGTGCGGTTTGTGCCGGACACGTCGGTGTCTTTTGCGGCGGAGCGGGAGAAGCAGCTGGATCGGTTGGGGGATGCCGTTGAAGAGTTCGTTGATACTGAGCGGTTGGTGCGGTTGATTGAGGGGGGTGCGCCTGGTGGGTTGCCGTTGTTGGCGCCGGGGGCGGTGGCGGGCTGAGTTGGTGGGGGTGGTGGGGGGCTGAACTGCGGGGTGGAGGCGGGCTGAGTTGGTGGGGCGGAGGAGGGCTGAGCTGCGGGGCGAAGGCCAAGCGGCGGAGGGCAAGCAGCATCATCGCCCCGTGCGCAGCGGTCAACGCCTAGCCGGCGAGATACTCGGCTGCGCGTTGGCGCAGTAGGTCGTGCACGCCGTAGGCGGAGGTGCCGGAGGGTAGGTAGGCTTTGCGTATTTTGGCTACTGATGTGTAGTTGGTGTCGCATACGTTCGCGAGTGGTGACTCAACACCTTGGGTTACCAGCTGGTAGGCGTCCAGCTCGCTGAGGCCGTAGTCGCGGGCGATCCACTGCACCAGGTCGAGCTGGGCGATGCGGAAGGCGTCCTCCAGTGGGCGGGCTGAGCCGGCGGTCATGATGTAGCTGTCGGACTCCAGGCGTGGCCACGGTGTGGGGACGCCCTTCACGAGTTCGATGGCGACGACCGTGTTCATCGCGGTCTCCACTGCTACTCCGCAGGTCTCGCCCTCGCCCTGCCGGGCGTGGCCGTCGCCGAGGCTGAACAGGGCTCCCTCCACGTTGACGCCGAGGTAGCAGGTGACGCCGGCGCGCATTTCGGGGGTGTCCATGTTGCCGCCGTGGGCGTCCGGTACGAGCGCGGAGCGGACTTCGAGGTTCGCGGGGGCGACGCCGACGGTGCCGTGCATGGGGTCCATCGGTAGTTCGATCTCGATGTCGCTGTCTTTGGCGCGGAAGAGGCAGGTGCGGCGGTCGCGGTCCAGCTGCCAGATCCAGACGCGTTCGGGCAGTGGTGGTTGGAGGGTGGCGGTGGTGTGGGTGGAGGTCAGTGCGCCGAACAGGGGAACTGTGGTGGATGCGGCCCAGTCGCGGGCGGGCTCGATGGAGATGAAGTGGACTGCGAGGGTGTCGCCGGGTTCGGCGCCTTCGATGTAGAAGGGGCCGGTTTGGGGGTTGAGGAAGGGGAATTGGCAGACCTCTGTGACGAGGTCGTTTTCGGAGCGGACTCGGCCGGCGAAGCAGTCTTCGGTGAAGAGTTCGAGGATGTCGCCGGGGTTGACGCGGGATAGGGCGGGGGCGCCGCCGAAGGTCCAGACGTAGTCGGTGGGGGAGGGGGTGAAGGTGCGGACTGGGTGGGAGGTTGGCATGAGTGCAGTGTGGCGGATGTCTTGGTGGCTGTGCGGTTGGGTGGTGGGTTGAAAGGCGATTTTTACGGGCTTCGCCAAAAGGTGGTTGATGGTTCGGGGTTCGTGGCGGGAGTCGATCTTTTGGCTGGTGGTCGCCGTGTGCACGGTCCCGGCACCGGTGGGTCCTCCTTCGGCGGCGGTCGGTGAGGTGGCTGAGTTTCAGTCGAAGTCAAAAACAAGTCAAGAGCTTGATGAAAGACCGGCGCCTCCGGCGGGGGCCTCAGTTCCCTCGGGGAACTGGCGCAAGTCCATCGGGGGGTGGCTGCTAGGTGGGGCGCCTGCGGTTCGTGAGGTGGGCGGTTCACGGGGGACGCGTGTCAGGGCTTCGCGCTTCGGCTGCCGGTCGGGCAGGTCAGAAGCATGCGTGGCGGGCTCTGCGATTCGGCTGGCGGTCGGGCGGGTGGAGGCGCGGCGAGGCTCCGCGGGGCGGCTGGCGGGCAGGTGGGTGGAGGCGCGGCGGGGCTCTGCGATTCGGCTGGCGGTCGGGTGGCCTCGCTGCGCGATCGTCGTCGGGGCGCCGGAGATCGTTCGGGTGGCGGGCGAGGTCCCGCGTCGCGGCTCGTGAGTGGCGCGCAGCTCTTACTCCCAGGCTGCGTCCTTTTCCAGGAGGGTGCGGCCGTACTCGGCCATCTTTGTCGCGTACTCCTCGGTCCAGCCGGTTAAGAGTGCCAGGTCGGCGACTGGCATGCGGTCGAAGCGGCGGGGGTCGGTGAGGCGGGCGGCTGCTATGGCCTGGTAGTTCTCGGCGCGGCGGGCTGAGGTGCGGAAGGCGTCGGCGAGTTCGGTGCTGCGGGAGAGGAGGTGGAGGGGGTCCTCGATGGTGTCCAGGCCGAAGAAGGAGTCGTTGTCGGATGGCAGGGCCGCGGGCAGCTCGCCGATCAGGTGCAGCGGCCGTTTCTTGGGTTCGGGCTTGGAGGGCATATCTTGATCGTAGGACTAGTCAGCTCTTCTGGAAGTCCGCGGCGCGCTTGGCGGCGGCTTGGGCGGCGCTGAGGGTCAGCTCCTGGTTGGCCTGGCCGTTGATCCTTGTCTGAGCGACCAGGACCGCCAGGTTGCCCTGCTGGATCAGTACGACGTTCATCTCCATTGAGCCGAAGCCGTACTTGGCGGTGGTGTGCCAGGCGTGCGAGGCGGTGCCGAGCTGCGGCAGGTCGAGGGGGGTGGCGTGGAGGGTGACCGACAGGCCTTCCTCGACGACCTTTACTGAGCCGCAGTCGTTGAGCGCCTTGGCGGCCTTTTCGACGAGGGTGGCGGCGGTCTCGCCCTGGGGCTGGATGATCGCCTCGTCGATGTAGTCGTCGAGGGCGCCCTTGGTCCACTCGGCCTGGGCCTGGTCGGCGATGTTGGCTTGCTGCAGGATCTCCAGGCCTGAGCAGCCCTTGATCAGCGAGGGCAGGTTGCGGGCGGTCAGGGGCTCGGAGCGGAAGCCGGAGGGGAGGTCTTCCAGGCGGAGCAGGGCCGGGGCCAGGCGGGTGCTGGAGGTGGAGGGGGCGTTGGAGGGTGTTGGCGTGGAGCTCGTGGGGGTGGATGGGGAGCTCGCAGGGTTCGATGTCGTCGTGGCGGCGGTCGACGGGGTGGCGACGGCGGCGGTCGGCTTGGGGGTGCTGGAACCGCCGCAGGCCGCCAGCGTCGCGGTGAGTAGGGCGGTCGCCGCGGTCGCCCTCGCCGAAGTCCGCGTCTTCGCTCCTCGCGGCGCTCCGGCGCGCGTCCCGATCCGCATGGTCGTCCCTCCTGACGGTGAACACTGATCGTCCATCCTGCCCGAACGGCGCAGCGGCTGCCGCCGAAACGGTGGGGTGCATCGTTAGGCTCGCCGCGTGACAGATGCGAGCACCACCCCGAGCGCGGCCCTCGTCCCGATCCTCGTCTCCGGCTTCGACAAGGACCTGGACGGCCTGGGCACCGCGGCCCGGGCGACCTACGACCAGCAGTACCACAAGAGCGAGTTCGCGCACATGGGCGTCCCGGCGCCGGAGCTGCGCAAGCTGGTGCGGGGCCTGTACAAGGAGATCGGCGGGCGCCGTGCCGGCCATGACGACGTCACCGCCCTGGCCGCCGCGCTGTGGGACACCGACGTCTACGAGCGCCGGCTCGCCGCGGTGTTCCTGCTCGCCCAGGGCGTCCGACTGCTGGTCGCCGGCGACCTGCAGGACATCACCCTGATGCTCCGCGACGCCCCGATGTGGTCCCTCGTCGACCCGCTGGCCGGCGACGTGGCCGGCAAGGTGGCGCTGCGGGACCGCGAGGGCACCGGACGCACCCTGGACCTGTGGGCCGACGACGGCGACTTCTGGCTCCGCCGGGCCTCGCTGCTCGCCCTGATCCCCGGCATCCGCGAGGGCCACCCCGACCTGGTGCGCTTCACCCGCTACGCGGACCCGATGGTGGAGGAACGCGAGTTCTTCGTCCGCAAGGCGATCGGCTGGGTGCTGCGCGAGATCGCCTACAAGGACTCGACGTGGGTCGCCGCGTGGGTCGCGGCGCGGCTGGACCGGCTGTCCGGCGTGACGTTCCGGGAGGCCGTGCGCCGCCTCCCGGAGGACACGGCGACGCGGCTGACGGCGGAGTACAAGGCGGCTGGTGCGGGCCGGGGCAGCGGGCGGGCGGTGGCCCGGGCGGCGACATGAGGCGTGGAGCTTCCGCGTAGATTCGGGCCATGCGGAGACTGAGCGGGGACGAAGTTCGGTGGCTGCGGCTACGGGCGCAGGGCCTCTCCGGCGGCACCGATGCGACGCCGACGACGGTTACCGGCGCTGTCCGCGCTGCTGCCGCCCTCCAAGCGCAGTCCTCTGCCCCGGCCCGGGCACAGGTCTGGTCCCGCTCCGACGGCCCCACCAGAGCCGCCGTCGACGCGGCCTTCGCTGACGCCTCGGTCGTCCGCACCTGGCTGATGCGCGGCACGATCCACGCGGTGCTCGCCGAGGACCTGCGCCCGATGCTCGCCGTGCTCGGGCCGGTGAACCTGCGTGCCGGCCAGCGGCGCCGCGACCAGCTCGGTCTCACCCCGCAGCTGTGTGAGCGCGCCATGACGGCCCTGCCGCAGGTTTTAGCTCGTGGCAGAACAGGGGTTGGTAGCAGAACTCTGACCCGCGCCGAGCTCGTCGCCGAGCTGGCCGAGCACGGCGTCGTCCTCGACCTCAAGACCCAGCAGCCGCCGCACCTGCTCGCCTTCGCTGCGAACAGCGCCCTGATCTGCCGCGGCCCCGACGCGGCGCGCGACGAGCCGACCTACGTCCTGCTCGACGAGTGGCTGAAGCCCGGGCCGCCACTGGAGCGCGACGAGGCGCTGAGCTTGCTCGCGCGGCGCTACTTTGCTGCTTATGGCCCTGCGTCCGCCGCCGATCTGGTCGCCTGGTCCGGCCTCCCCGCCGCGGACGCGAAGCAGGCCGTCGAGCTGATCCGCGACGATCTCGACGAGGTCGGCCACGACGGTGTCCGCCTGCTCCTGCTCCGCGGCACTCCAGCGCCAGAACCGCCGGCCGAGCCGCATCGCCTTCTGGGCCGGTTCGACCCCTATCTCCTCGGGCACCGCTCCCGCGATCCGATCCTCGATCCAGCCTTCGCCAAGCGCGTCAACGCCGGCGGCGGGATGATCGCGCAGACCATGCTCGCCGACGGACGCGTCGTCGGCACCTGGACCGCCGGGGGCGGGCTGGAACCGTTCGGCGACCTCTCGACGGTGGCCGAGGCGGCTTTTCGAGAAGCAGCGGCCGAATACCTCAGATGGAGTACGACCGACAACCAGCGGGCATAGTGTGACTAACGTTCATAAACCACTACGAAATCCCGCTCGTTCCCGGACGTGAACCGCACCGCCGGCCCGAGCCAGGGCGCGGGCTGCGACCACCGTCCGTTCGCATAGGTCCCGAAGATCGGCCGCGACATGTTGATGTCCAGCTCCATGGCCCGCATCGCGCCCGCCTTCAGCAGGTACTGCGCGAGCTGGAGCGGCGAGGCCCCGCGCACCGCCGCGTACACGATCTTCCCGTCGGCCCGTATGCCGACGCCGGAGCGGTTCGCGTGCACGTTGGAGGAGTCGTTGGTGAAGCCCCACGTGTGCTCGTCCGCCGCGGTGCCCCGGTCGAGGTTCCCGGCGAGCTTGCCTCCGTCGATCATCAGCGCCAGGTTCTGCCGCACCCCCGCCACGTCCGGCCCCGGCGCGCCGCCGGGCCAGGCGACGACGTCCATCGAGCCGTTCTTATAGAAGACCTCGGAAGCGGTCCCCGCATGTAGCGGGCCGAACGCGGTTCGGCCGCCCAGATAGAACCCGCCCCAGGAGGCGTTGTTCGCCATGAGGAAGCCGCCGTTCCATCCGGCGACGAGCTGCTGGGTCGTCGCGAAGTCCGAGTCCTGCCACCCGGTGCCGCCGGGGACCTGGGAGCCGGCGTGCAGCACGAAGCGGACCGCGGCGGGGTCGAAGCGGGCGGCGAACGCGGCGGCGTCGCCGGTGACCTCCACGCCGGATCCGGAGCCCTTCTTCCAGTCCAGCAGCTCCGCTATCGGAGCGGCGGGCGGAGCAACGGTTGGAACCGTAGTCGGAGAGCTCTTGGGCGCCGAGTTCGAGGTTGCGGTCGACGGAGAGCCCGTCGATGTCGAGCCGGTCGTCGCGACCGTTGGGTGCGGAGCCACTGCGGGCCGCTGCGCGCCGACAGGCTGGCCGCCCTTAGCGGACGAACACCCCGCGAGCACGGTGACCGTGGCGAGAAAAAGAACTGTCATACCCGTACCGCCCGCGCCGCTGCCCATGGCGCATCACTTTAGATGTTCACCGAGAGTATACGCTAAGTGACCTTTCGGCGACGGATGGTCGGCGATACCCTGATATCAGGACCCGACCCCCGACAAGAGCGCGCATAAGGGAAACGATGACGGGGACGATCGACCAAGGGTTCCAGACCGACACGGGGCACACCGCCAGAACCCACGCGACCGACACAGCTCACCCGGCCGACACGACCACCACCCACGCCACGCAGACCGGGGGCGCCGGACGCCCCCTGCCCTTCGGCGACTCCGGGCACCAGGGCGACTTCGGCGAGACCTTCATCAGGGCCCTGGCCGCCGCGGCGAACCTCGACGCCCTGCGCGCCGACCGCGACCGCGTCGGCGTGGACTGGACGCTGCGCTATCCCGCCACCGGCGGCCGCCGCGGCTTCCCGCTGATAGACGTCCAGGTCAAGTCCTGGTCCGACCCCCGCGGCACCGACGTGGCCTGGCGCTATCCGCTCGAGGTGAAGAACTACAACTGGCTGGCCGGCCGCGACTACCTGGTGCCCCGGTTCCTGTTCCTCGTGGTCGTCCCGCGCAGCGCCGCGCAGTGGACGGACATCACTCCCGACCGTCTGCTGCTGCGCCACGCCGCCTACTGGGCGTGTTTCCACGACGCGCTCCCACTCCCGAGACCAAAACGGTCATCTACATATACAGTGCGCGTCCCGCGTGCCAATCTGCTTCATATAAGGGCCCTCCACGGGCTGTTCGGCGACGAGTTCCGGGAGATGCTCGCGCGATGACCGCCCCCTCCAAAACCGCACAGGCCTCCCACCTCAGAGAGGCTTCCGCTTCCGGCCGGGCCGCCAGGCTCCGGCCGGACGACGTACTCCGCTACCTCGCCGCCACGGGCTGGCGCCGCGGCCGCGACTACGGACGCGGCCAGATCTGGGAGTTGGACGCGCCGACCGGGACCGGGCACCCGCAGCCGTTCGAGGTGCTGGTGCCGCTGGACCAGCGGCTGCGCGACTATCCGCTGCGGATGACCGACCTGTTGGAGACGGTGGCGAACGCCGAGCAGCGGGACGCGGAGGCGGTGCTGGGGGATCTCGACCTGAAGTGGGCGGACGTCCTCTATCTGCGGCTTAGCGAGTTCTCGCTTGCGGACCTCGCTCCTGCACTCACAGGACTGCGGGACTTGGCGCTGGCGGCGGCCCGCGCGGTGGACAACCGGCACGCCTGGGACTTCGTGCGGGGCGCAGAAGTGGCGGCCTCGCGGACCGGCGTCCCGGTGCTCACGGTGCGGACCGCCTTAACACCGGATGCAGGGGAGCCGGTGGAGCGGAGAGTGACGCGGACTATGTATGAAGGTGTGCTGAGCGCCTTCCGGTCTGCCATCGGGGATAACGAGTCGCAGGCGTACTTCCCCATAGTGAACGGTTACCGTGCCTCCCGGCCGACGCTCACCAGGGAGGTGTGCGCGGCACTGGCCAGAATCGGCGGCCGCTCCAGATCCGGGTACGAGCTGCGCTTCACCTGGTCTCCGGACGTGCCGTTCAAGGGTGATCAGGCGGTGTTCGAGTTCACTCCGCACGTGCTTGGGGAGGTGGCACGAGCGGCCAGGGAGCTGCGCGACTTAAGGTGATCTGTACTTTACAGTTACCCACATGTCCTCCATCCGCGCCGCTTATGAAGAGTTCGGGGCGGAGGAGTACTACAAGCGCTTTGGGGCCGAGTACAGCAACCCTCATGAGAGCGCGCTACGTGCGGTGATCCAGCGGAGCGTAGAGCGGAACGCTTTAGAGCTGAGCCACGTGTTGGATCTTGCTTGTGGCAGTGGTGAGGCTACGCGCGCTCTACTGGATTTGGGCGCTAAGGAAATCGACGGCGTTGACCCCTATACGGCGGCTGCGTATAGCGCTGCTACGGGGCGACGTGCGGAGGAGTTCAGCTTCGAGGACGTGGCGGCCGGTGCACTGGCGGGCCGCAGGTACTCACTGACTGTGTGCAGTTTCGCGCTCCACCTCGCGGACCCGTCGCGGCTGCCGCTGCTCGCCTGGCAGCTGGCCCAGGTGAGCGCTGCTCTGCTGATCGTGTCCCCGCACAAGCGGCCCGACCTGCGGCCGGAGTGGGGCTGGCGGCTCGTCGACGAGTTCGTCCTGGACCGAGTGCGAGCGCGGACGTATGACCGTGCCGACCGTCAGCAAGCAGACGGCGAGTAGCCCGGCGAAGGCGAAGCGGGCGCCGCGGGCTTCGGCGTGGCCGGCGTTCCCCGCCAGGGCGATCGCGGACGTCACCAGATACACGCCGCCGGACGTGCCGAGGCTGCGCGCGGTGTTCAGCAAGCCGCTGACCACTCCGGACGCCTTCTGCGGGACGGCGGCCATCACCTGCGCGTTGTTCGCCGGGGCGTAGCTGCCCAGGCCCAGACCGAGCACGCCGAGCAGCGGAACCAGCAGCGCCGGTTCGAACGGCAGCACCAGCAGCGCGGCCAGCGCCGCGGCGGCCAGCCCGAGCCCGACGACCGGGCGCAGCTTCAGGAACGAGGCGCCGACCGCGAAGCCGACCGGCAGCGTGGTGAGGACCAGCCCGGACGCCAGGGCGCTGCTGCCGCGCGCGGCCATGATCACCGGCACCAGCACCAGCGGGCCGAACAGCACCAGGTAGCCGCCGCCCGCGCCGAGCAGGCCCCGGCGGACCCGGGTCTGCTTCAGCGGCGTCAGGCCCAGGCGCAGGCCGGGAGTGCACTCCCGGGTGCGCGGAAGCAGGAACACCCCGCCGATCAGGGCGACCACCCCGACCGGCACGTTGACCCCGAACACCCAGCGCCAGCCGAGGGTGTCCACCAGCAGCCCGCCGATGGCCGGCCCCAGCCCGAGGCCGAGCGCCTGCGCCGCGGCCTGCACGCCGAGAGCCGTGCGCAGCTTGGCGCGCGGGGCGGCGTTGGAGATCAGGGCGATGCTGTTGGCCTGGAGCATCGCGGCACCGAGGGCTTGCACGACGCGGAAGGCGATCAGTGCTTTGAGGTCCGGGGCGAGGGCGCAGGCGGCGGAGGCGGCGGTGAAGACGGCGAAGCCGTAGACGTAGAAGAGCTTGCGGCCCAGGGCGTCGGACAGGCGGCCGACCGGGACCAGCAGCAGGGTGAGCGTCAGCAGATAGGAAAGGGAGACCCAGGAGACGGCGGCCAGCGAGGCGCCGAACTCGGTGCGCAGGGCTGGGTAGGCGAGCGTGGTTATGGACGCGTCGAGCTGGCCCATGAACGCGCCGAAGCAGACCGTGAGGACGGCCAGGCGCCAGGCCGAGGGCAGAGCGCGGACCCGGTCCGGGCGGGGCCGTTCGCGCAGGAGTACGTTCACAGTTCCATCGTACGCAGAACCTTTCGGACACCGAAATATTCGGTTCGCCGTCAGGCCGTCTCAACCTTGCGGAGGTCCGGGCGCAACCCCGGCCCGGTCTCATAAAGTCTGGGCATGGCCACGCCTGCCCCGCACACTCCGCCCGCCGCCGGCCGCATCGAGCCCGGTGCCGACCGCGGCGCCGGCGTCGGCGCCGACCTCGGCGACCTCGGCGACCGCGGCGACCACACGGACGCCACCGCGCACCAGCTCACGGATGTGGTGACCCGGCTGCGGCGCGCGCTGCGCACCTCGATCCGTACCGAGTACCCGTGGGAAGCCCTCCCGATGGCGCAGATCGAGCTGATGCAGGCGCTCAGCGACCAGTCGCCGGCGCGGGTCGGCGACCTCGCGGCCCGGCAGCGCCTGTCGGCCAGCACGGTCAGCGGCCTGATCGGCCAGCTGATGACCGCCGGCCTGGTGGTGCGCGGCACGCACGCCGCCGATCGCCGGGTGGCGGTGGTGGAGCTGACCGAGGCCGGCCGGCGCCAGCTCGCCGACTGGCAGGCGGCACACCAGCGGCGCATCGGCGCCGCGCTGGGCCGGCTGTCGGGGCAGGAGCAGGAAGCGGTGGCGGCGGCGCTGCCGGCGTTGGCGAAGCTGGTGGAGCACTTGTTCGCGGGATCGGGGGCCGGCTCGGAGGCGGGCGAGGGGTCGGCGGCGGATTAGGCGGAGGACTAGGCGGGTGGTCGGTCGGGCGGGGCGTCCGCTCGGGAAAGGGCTCGGCAGCCGCGTAGGCGCGCGCGCACATATGTGCGCCTGCCCGAACCGCGGGTCGGCGTAATGCGGCCGATCCCCGGGTAGGCCAGATAACCGACCCCCGACCGTAAACGGAGCCCGCCATGCTCAGCGTCTTCTCCTCCCCGGGACACTACGTCCAGGGCCGCGACGCCACCGCCGCGCTCGGGCCGGAGATGCGCCGGCTGGGGCTGGCCGGACCGGTGCTGATCGTCGCCGCGCCCAGCGCCGAGCGGCTGCTCGCCGACACCTGGCGCGCCACCTTCAACGACGTCGGCACCGACTACGGCGTGCACCGCTTCGGCGGGGAGTGCAGCCGCGCTGAGATCCGCCGGATCTCCGAGGCCGCTCGGAACGCCGGGGCCGGCGTCGTGGTCGGCGCCGGCGGCGGCAAGGCGCTGGACGCGGCCCGGGCCGCCGCGGACGACCTGGCGCTGCCGTTCGTCAGCTGCCCGACCGCGGCGTCCAACGACGCGCCGTGCAGCGCGCTGTCCGTCGTCTACAGCGAGGCCGGGGAGTTCGAGGCGTACCAGCTGGTGGCGCGCAATCCGGCGCTGGTGCTGGTGGACAGCAGCGCGGTGGTGCGGGCGCCGGCCCGGCTGTTCTCCGCCGGGATGGGCGACGCGCTCGCCACCTGGTACGAGGCCCGGACGTGCGTGGCCGGGCACGTGAAGAACATGCGCGGGGGCGCCTCGACGCGCTCGGCCGCCGCGCTGGCCGAGCTGTGCCACCGGACGCTGCTGGCCGACGGGCCGGCCGCGCTGTCGGCGGTGCGGCAGCAGCTGCTGACGCCGGCGGTGGAGCGGCTGATCGAGGCCAACACGCTGCTGTCGGGGCTGGGGTTCGAGTCGTCGGGGCTGGCCGCGGCGCACGCGGTGCACAACGGCCTCACCGCCGCCCCGCAGACCCACGAGTTCCTGCACGGGGAGAAGGTGGCGTTCGGCGTCCTCACCCAGTTGGTCCTGGAGGGCGCGCCGGATACCGAGCTCGATCAGGTGCTGGAGTTCTGCTGCGCGGTGGGGCTGCCGGTCACCCTCGGCGGCCTGGGCCTGGCCGGGATCGACCGGGCGCTGGTGCGAACGATCGCCGAACGGACGGTGGCGCCGGGGGAGACGGTCCACAACGAGCCGTTCGCCGTCGACGCCGCCATGGTCGCCGACGCCCTCCTGGCGGCCGACGGCCTGGGGCGCGAGTTCAGCCCGGCCTCCAGGGGATGACAGGATGTACACACCAGCTATGCGATACACACTTACGCGATATGCCGCCGAACGCGATTGAGGACACCGCATGACCATCGACCCCGGAGCCATCCCGAACTTCGGACCCCAGGAGCCCCCGCAGGGTCCGCCGCCGATCATCAAGCCGGACAACAACCTGGTCGGCGACCTGTTCGAGCAGCTGGGGATCAAGTACACCACGGACCCGGAGGGCGACATCGTCGCCTCGTGGCAGGGGTTCCGCGTGTACGCGATGTTCCGGGGGGAGCAGAAGGAGCTGTTCGCGGTGCGGGCGTTCTACGAGCGTGCTTATCCGCTGGAGGAGAAGCAGGAGCTGCTGGACGTCATCGATGAGTGGAACCGGGACACGCTGTGGCCGAAGGTGTACACGCATACGAATGAGGATGGAGTGCTGCGGCTGATCGGTGAGACGCAGATGGTCGTGCCGCAGGGGGTGAACATCGACTACTTCGTGGGCACGACGGTGAACTGGGTGCAGGCCGCGGTCGGGTTCCACGGGTGGTTGGCGGAGCGGTTGGGTCTGGAGGCCGAGGTGCAGTCGGTGGGGCAGAACGGCGAGGTGCCGACCGGCGCGCAGCCGTCGGACGACAAGGCGGCCAAGAGCGACAAGAACGAGAACGCTGAGGACGCTCAGGGCGCTGAGAACGCTGAGGACGCCGACAAGAAGGACGACGGCGACGAGGGCTGACCGGCTACGCCGGCCGCGGCGCAGGGGCGGCGCCGCGCCGACGGCCGCGGCGTACGCGCCGCCGCGGCTCTTACCGTTTTATTACATTCGTGGACGTGATCCCGGCCGCCTAGTCGTCGGTGTCTTCGTAGTCTGATTAAGTCGGACCACGGGGGTTCGACGGACCGGAAAGAACGTTCAGCACATGACGATCTACACCCAGCGCGCCGACAACCACCGCTCCGGCATCTACCACGAGACGGCCCTGACGCCCGGCAACGTCGGCGGCCTGACCCTGAAGTTCACGCTCGACGTGGACGGAAGCGTCTTCGCCCAGCCGCTCGTGGCCTCCGGCAGCCCGAACGTCGCGTACGTGGCGACGATGAACAACTCCGTCTACGCCTTCAACGCCGACACCGGCGCGCGGCTCTGGCACCGGGGGCCGCTGGCCCCGGCCGTCCCGCTGCCCGACCCGGACGGCAAGACCGGCCCCGGCGGCTACCGGGACATCTCCGGCCAGGTCGGGATCCTGTCCACCCCGGTCGTGGACACCGGAGCCGGCTTTCTCTACGTCCTGACCTCCGCCAAGAACAACAGCAACGACTACCCGCACCAGCTCTGGAAACTGCGGCTCTCGGACGGGAGCACGGCCGGCAGCACTGTCATCAGCGCCTCCGCCCGCGGCGTCCAGTTCGTGCCGAACCTGCAGGCCCAGCGCCCCGGCCTGCTGCTGAACAACGGCAAGATCTACCTCGCATTCGCCAGCTACGGCGACGCCGGCCCCTATCACGGCTGGGTCCTGTCCTACGACCCCGGCACCCTGCAGCAGACCGGCGCGTTCGTGACCACGACGCAGGATCGGGCCGGCATCTGGCAGGCCGGGCAGGGCCTCACGACCGACGACCAGGGCAACATCTACTTCATGACCGGCAACGGCACGTTCGACGGCGCGGCGGGCGCGCCGGTCGGCCAGGTGAGCCAGTACGGCAACTGCTGCCTCAAGCTCGACGCCAACCTGAACGTCGTGGACTACTTCGCGCCCTTCAACTCCGCCCAGCAGATCGCCGGCGACTGGGACCTCGGCTCGGCCGGCCTGACCTACGTCCCCGGCACCAACTGGCTGCTCGGCGGCGGTAAGGGCGGCGACGACGCCTCCGGCAGCGTGGGCTCGATGGCCGCGACCAACATGTACGTGTTCGACCGCACCCACATGGGTGGCTTCAACGGCACCGGCGTGGCCAAGCAGGTGGTCTTCACCGGGTATTCCACGGTCGGCGCGCCGTCCTTCGCCTGCGGCGACGGCGTGACCCTGATCGCCGGCTGGGGCAACGGATCGGCGATGTACACGCGCTACACCACCGACGCCGTCAACTGGTCCGCTCCGGTGGCGGTCGGTGCGGAGACCACCAGCGGCTCGGTCGGCATCTCCAACGACGGTTCGACCGGCACCACCTACATCGGCTGGTCCGGCATCGACAACCCGTCCTCGCTGAACTTCATGTCCACCACGGCCCCCGGCGCGGCCGGCGGCTGGGGATCCAAGTTCACCGTCGGCCAGCCCAGCGGCGGGCCGAAGGGCGGACCGTCCCTGGCCTTCGCCGGCGGGCTCTACGCGGCCTTCACCGCCCACGACGGCTCGGTGAACGTCGGACCGGTCGACATGGCGGGACAGAAGTACGCCTACACCACGATGCTCCAGCCCGGCGGCAGCCCGGAGACCAGCGTCGACGAGCCCTACCTCACCAACCTCGGCGGCCTCCTGTGGCTGTGCTGGACCGGCACCGACAACCCGAACGGCAGCGGCGGCGGCAGCCTCAACATCGCGCAGTACAACCCGGGTTCGGGAACGCTGTCGAACAAGGTCACGCTCCCGGCGGCGCAGTACACCAGCCAGTCCCGCCCGGCGCTGGACCAGGACGCCTCCGGCAACTTCGTCGTGCTCTGGCGCGGCACCGGCAACCAGTATCTGAACTGGGCGGTGGCTCCCACGGTCGCGGGTCTGGCCGGTGCCGCGGTGACCACCGTCACCGGCCAGACGGCCGCGAACGGGATGTCGTGCAACATCTTCCAGGGGGCGGTGGAGTTCGCCTGGCGCGGTACCGACGCCAACACCATGCCCAACGTCGCCCAGATCAGCGGCACCGGCAGCGGCGACCAGGTGCACCAGAAGATCGTCATCGCGAAGACCTCGGCCACCGGCCCGCACCACATCCACGGCTCCCCGATCTACTGGAACGGCCGGGTCTACGTCTGGCCGGAAGACGACGACCTGCTGATGTGGAGCTTCGACACCGGCACCGGTCTGGTCCAGAACCCCGGCAGCCCGAACCGCTTCCTGGTCACCGACCCGGGCGTGCCCGGCGTCCCGGGCGGCGCGCCCGGCATGCCTGGCGGCTTCCTGTCCCTGTCGGCCAACGGCAACTCCAACGGCGTCATCTGGGCCAACAAGCCCTGGGACAAGGACCTCAACCAGCAGGTCGGCTCGGGCGTCCTGCGCGCCTTCGACGCCGTCAGCGGGACTCAGCTCTGGAGCAGCCACGCCTACGGCAACATGGGCAAGTTCGTCTGCCCGACCATCTTCAACGGCAAGGTCTACCAGGCCACGATGGGCACCCCGCCCCAGGGCGGACCCGCCACCGGCGCGAAGGTCCTGGTATACGGGCTCTGAGTGCTCTGGGTTCTCTGAGTGCTCTGAGTTCGCTGAGTGCTCTGAGTTCTCTGAGGGTGCCCGGGTGTCGGCTCCTGTGGGTGCGCCACGGGTAGTCGAACGCCGATGTTGTGAGCCGTCTCGCGCGAGACCTCGGTCCGCGCGAGACGGCTCATCCCACCACGCTCAGGCCGCCATCAACCCGTCCAGCGCGAACCACACGACCTTCCCCGTCGACGTGCGCCGCGAGCCCCACTCCGCCGACAGCTCGCTGACCAGGAACAGCCCCCGGCCGCTCTCCTCCAGCTCGTCCGGCAGCGCCGCCGGCCGCGGCTCGGCGCCCACCTGATCGGCGACCTCGCAGGTCAGCCGCTCGTCGAAGGACAGCCGGATCTCGATCGGGCCCGGCCCCGCCGCGTGCCGCACCGCGTTCGTCGCCAGCTCGCTCACCAGCAGCTCCGCGGTCTCCACCGTGTCCTCCGCCAGCCCCCACGACCCCGCCTGCTGCCGCACGAAGTGTCGTGCCTCGCGCACCGCGTACGACTCCGCCGGCAGCTCCCACGACGCGGAGCGGGACGGGGCCCGGCCGATGCGGGCCACCAGCAGTGCCAGGTCGTCGCGGTCGCCTTCGAGGACCAGGGTGCGTGTCAGGGTGTCGCAGATCTCTTCCAAGCCCGCCTCGGGGTCGCCCAGGTTCTCCAGCAGCAGGTGCAGACCGTCGCCGATGTCGCGGTTCTTCGACTCCACCAGGCCGTCCGTGCACAGCACCAGCAGGCTGCCCTCCGGCAGGTCCAGGGTCCAGGACTCGAAGGGTCCTGACACGAAGCCCAGGCCCAGGGGCCGGTTGGGCGGCACGTCCTCCACCCTCGGCTTCACCGACGGGTCCGGGTGGACGATCACCGGCGGGACGTGGCCGGCGCGGACGATCTCGCAGGTGCGGGCCTCCGGGTCGTGGACCGCGATGATGCAGGTGGCGAAGATATAGCTGTCCGCCATGTCCGGCACCAGGGCGTCCAGGTGGCCCATCAGCTCCGTCACCGGCAGGTCCAGGCGGGCCAGGGTCCGCACCGCGGTGCGGAGCTGCCCCATCACGGTCGCGGCCTGCATGCCGTGCCCCATCACGTCGCCGACCACCAGCGCCACCCGGCCGCCGGACAGCGGGATCACGTCGAACCAGTCGCCGCCGACCTCGGCGACGTCGCTGCCGGGCACGTACCGGTGCGCCACCTCCATCCCCGGCGGCGGCTGCACCCGCTTGGGCAGCAGCGAACTCTGCAGTGTCAGCGCCTGCGACTTCTCCAGGTTGTACAGCCGCGCGTTGTCGATGCACAGCGCCGTGCGGCGCGCCAGGTTGTCCGCCAGCTCCACATCGCGCCCGCAGAACTCGGCGCGCGCCGCCGGATCCCGGTTGAAGGCCAGCAGTCCCAGCACCCGACCCCGCGCCATCAGTGGGCTGAGAAGCAGCGACCGCCCCGCCATCGCGCGGAAGAAGTCCGGCCGCCCGAAGTCCTCGGCGGTGCGCCGCGCCAGCTCGTCCGGCACGATCGGGAAGAACAGCGAGCGCCGCTCGGCCATGCACCGCGCGAACGGCGACGCCGGCGGGCACACCGCGGTCTCACCGATCGGCAGCGTCGACAGCCAGAACTCCACCGGCAGCGGATCCTTGTCCGACACCCCCAGCGCCAGCCGCCGCACCCGCGCGGCCCCGTCCTTGGACTGCGCCGGGATCTCGTGCCGGGTCACCACCCGCTCCTGCAGCAGGACCCACGTGGTGTCGGCGAAGTCCGGGATCGCGATCCCGACCAGCTCCTCGGCGGTGCGGACCAGGTCCAGGGTGGTGCCGATCTCCTCGCTGGCGCGGTTCAGCAGCGCCAGGCGCAGCCGCACGGAGTCCGGGGTGTCGTGCCAGTCGTGCGGCGGCGCGGCATGCCGGGGGGCGCGCTTCACACTCGCCTGGTCGGCGGCATCGGGCGCATCGACGGCGTCGACGCCATCAGCCTCCTCGGCCGTACTGGACTGTGCCGGCAAAAAAGAAGTGGCAGCCTGCCCCGCCACCGTATGTTCCACCGCTGTTCCCGCCCTCTCGCCTGACCGTCGCCGCCTGCCGGCCGCTCCCCGCGCGATCCCCTTCACCGCGCGTTCCCCGTCAGCGTCCGTAAGACGCACGTCTTCACATCCCATACCCGTCCGCCGGGTGGGTTGACCGTCGGGGACTGTTCTGACAGATGGTCACCGGGTGGACACTCCGAGTATGGGCGCCGTGCGCCCGGCCATGGGCGCAATCCCGAAAGTGTTCCTCCCCCGGGACGAAGCGGGGGGCGCACGACGCTCCCGCCCGCTTCCACTCAGGACAGCGGACTCTCGTAAAGCGACACCGGATCCTTGTGCCGCGCATAGGCGCCCGCCCCAGGCTGCTGCGAATGGACTGTGCTGCCGAAGAACCACTTGTTGACTTTTACGTTGTGGAAGCCCTGCGCCGCCAGGGCTGCGACGGCTTGGTCCTCCGGAAGTCCGGTCACATCCGGCACCTTGTAAGTCTGGGGTCCCTTCGACAGCGTCAGCGTCACCAGCGCCCCCGGCGGGGCGCTGCCCGGCGCCACGGACACCACCGAGCCGGCGTCCACGGTGTCCGAGTACACCTGGTCCGGCGCGATCGCCACCTGGAAGCCGGCGCCGCGCAGCGCGCCGGTGGCGATGTCAGGGCTCTTGCCCGCCTGGTCCGGCACCGGCACCGGCTTCGGCCCCTTGGACACCGTGATCCGGACCGAGCCGCCCTTCTTCACCTTCTGCGACGCGTCCGGAGAGGAGCCGATCACCAAGCCGATCGGCACGCTGTCGTCATACGCCATGTCCACCATCGGGCGCAGCCCGTCGTGGTTGAGCTCGGCCAGCGCCGCCTCCTGCGTCTGCCGGACCACCGAGGGCATCGACCGGAACTGCCCGCTCGTCACCCACCACGCGGCCACGCCCAGCACCAGGGCCAGCACCACGACGACCGCCAGCGCGTAGTGTCCGCGCCGCGGACGCCACCTGCGGTCGGCCGGCACCAGCTGCCGCGGCTGATTCGGCGAGGTGCGCGGCTTGTAGACCTTCTTGACCGGCGCCTCGCTGCGCATCGCCGTACGCTCCACCCGCGTCGGGTTCGTCGGCAGCGGCGGAGGCGGCGGCACCGCCCGGGTGGTCTCCGGCGCCGGCAGCACCCGGGTCGCCGAGGTCGTGCGGTGCTCGGTCAGCGCCCCGAACTCCGCGGTGGCGGTGTTGTCCGGATCGTTCGCGGCCGGCAGCGCCCCGAAATCCAGCGCCGCGTCCGGCAGGCTGCGAGAGGTCCGCATCACCTCGGCGTGGAGCACGTTCGCGTCCGCCGGCCGCTCGTCCGGGTTCTTGGCGGTGGCCCGGTGCACCAGCGCGTCCAGCGCCGGATCCAGCCCGGCCACGCTCGCCGACGGCGCCGGCACCTGGTCGTGCACATGCCGGTAGGCGACCTGGATCGGGGAGTCGGCGACGAACGGCTTGTCCCCGGTCAGCAGCTCGTACAGCACGATCCCGGCCGAGTACACGTCCGAGCGGGCGTCGCAGACCCCGGACTTCACCTGCTCCGGCGCCAGATACGAGGCGGTGCCGACGATCATCCCGGCCAGCGACACCGTGGCCCCGGCCGCCGCCGAGCGCGCCAGCCCGAAGTCGGCGACCTTCACCGCGTGCGCGTAACTGCCGGCGCCCGCGATCAGCACGTTCTCCGGCTTCACGTCCCGGTGCACCATCCCGCCCCGGTGCGCCGCGCCCAGCGCGGACAGCACCGGCGCCAGGATCTCCAGCGCCTCGCGCGGCGTCAGCCGGCCCCGGTCGGACAGCAACTCGCGCAGCGTCTGGCCGTCCACGAACTCCATGACCAGATACACGTGCCCGCCGTCGGCGGACTGGTCGAACACCGCGACGATGTTCGGGTGCGTGAGCTTCGCGGCGGTCTTCGCCTCCCGGATG
>JABFWL010000522.1 GCA_013362315.1 Catenulispora sp.
GCCCGGACCGGTGCCCGCTCCGCATATACCCAGAGCTCTTATATCCAGCAGGCGCACGGCGCAAGCGGCAAGACCCTCACCGTGGCCACCAACGGCAGCATCGACTCGCTGTCGCCGTTCCTGGCCCAGCGCGCCCTGCCGACCGCGGTGCACCGGCTGATGTACGACTTCCTCACGAACTACGACGCCAAGGACGACCACGCGATCGACGCGATCGCGACCAAGTGGACGACCTCGCCGGACAAGCTGACCTGGACCTTCACCATCCGCGACGGGATGAAGTGGTCCGACGGGCAGCCGGTGACCGCCGAGGACGTGGCGTGGACCTACAACCTGATGATGACCAACGACGACGCGGCCACCGCCAACGGCAACTTCGTCGCCAACTTCGCCAAGGTCGCCGTCGACGGCACCAACGTCGTCATCACGCTGAAGCAGGCGCAGTCCACGATGCTGGCCCTGGACATCCCGATCGTGCCCAAGCACGTGTGGGAGTCGCACGTGGCCGACATCGGGAAGTTCAACAACGACGCCCAGTTCCCGGTCGTCGGCGACGGTCCGTTCGTCCTCACCGGGTACCAGAAGGACCAGTACCTGACTCTGGACGCCAACCCGAACTACTGGCGGGGCAAGCCCGGTTTCGACCATCTGGTGTTCAAGTTCTACAAGGACGCCGACGCCGAGGTGGAGGCGCTGAAGAAGGGTGAGGTCGACTTCGTCTACGGCCTGACCCCGGCGCAGTACGACTCGCTCAAGGGCCAGTCGAACATCACCACCAACAAGGCGCCCGGCAAGCGCTTCTACGCGCTGGCCGTCAACCCCGGCGCCACCACCAAGGACGGCCAGGCCTTCGGCGACGGCAACCCGGCGCTGCACGACCAGCAGGTCCGCCAGGCCCTGATGTACGCCATCGACACCAAGACCCTGGTGTCCAAGACCCTCGGCGGCTACGGCACCGTCGGCGGCGGCTACATCCCGCCGATCTTCGCCACGTACCACTGGGACCCGGACGCCGCCAGCGCCTACTCCTACAACCCGGACAAGGCGAACCAACTGCTCGACGCCGCCGGATACAAGAAGGGCTCGGACGGCATGCGGGTCGGCAAGGACGGCAAGCCGCTGTCCTTCCGGATCCTCGGCGAGACCAACCGCGCGGACGACACGCAGAACGCCGCCTACCTGACCGAGTGGCTCAAGGCCGTCGGCATCGGCGCCACCACCACCGTCGTGGACCAGGGCAAGCTCGGCGACACCGAGACCGCCGGCACCTTCGACCTGGCCTTCGACAGCTGGACCGTGAACCCGGACCCGGACTACGTGCTGTCCATCCAGCAGTGCGACATGCGGCCCAAGGCCGCCGGAAAGAGCTTCGCCGGCGACGACTTCATCTGCGACAAGGACTACGACGCCTTGTACCAGAAGCAGATCACCGAGTACGACCCGGCGGGGCGCGCCGACGACGTGAAGCAGATGGAGGCCAAGCTCTACTCCGACGCCTACATCAATGTCTTGTATTACTCGAACGCGCTGGAGGCCTACCGCTCCGACGTGATCGGCAGCTGGGAGAAGCAGCCGCAGCCGGAGGGCGCCTACTGGGGCCAGGACGGGTACTGGGCGTTCTGGTCGGCCAAGCCGGCCGGCGCGGGCTCGGCCGGCGCGGGCTCGGCCGACGGCACGACCCCGGCGGCGTCGAAGAAGTCGGACTCCTCAAGCACCGGCCTGGTGATCGGGATCGTGGCGGTCGCCGTCGTGGTCCTCGGCGGCGGCGGGTTCCTGCTGCGCAAGCGCCGTACCGCGACCGCCGAGGAACGCGAGTAGAGGACCACGAGCGACAGTGTCGATCACCAGCACCGCACCGCCGGACGCCGCGGCTCCTCCCCCCGTTCCCGACGGGGCCGCGGCGGCCCGGCGGCGCGGCCCCGCCATCCCGCTGCGCTACGCCGCCGGCCGGATCGTCGGCGCCGCGGTGAGCATGCTCGCCGTCGTGTTCACCGGCTTCTTCCTGTTCCGCATCGTGCCCGGCGACCCGGTGCGGGCGATGACCCGGGGCCGCGCGGTCGACGCCGACCAGCTGGCGGCGCTGCGGCACCAGTTCGGTATCGACAAGCCGCTGCTGTCGCAGTTCGCCGACTACGCCTTTCGGGTGGCCCGCGGCGACCTGGGCACGTCCTACCAGTACAAGAGCTCGGTCGCGGGCTTGATCGGCAGCCATGTGTGGGCCACGGTGTACCTGGTCGGCACCGCGACGGTGGTCGCGGCGCTGCTGGGGCTGACGATCGGGGTGCGCTCGGCGTGGCGGCACGGCAGCCGCTCGGACCGCGCCAACACGGGCCTGGCGCTGGTGCTGTGGTCGATGCCGACGTTCTGGCTCGGGCTGATCCTGATCGTGGTGTTCGCGGTCGGGGTCGGGCCGATCCCGGGGATGTTCCCCACCGGCGGGATGAACGACCCGGGCGTCACCGGCCTGTTCCCGACACTCTGGGACCACTTCCGGCATCTGGTGCTGCCGTGCCTGACGCTGGTCGCGGTGGTGTACGCGCAGTACCTGCTGACGATGCGCGCCACCTTGCTGGAGGAGGTCGGCGCCGACTACCTCACCACGGCGCGCGCCAAGGGGCTGCGCGATGACGACGTGCGGCGCAAGCACGCCGTGCCGAACGCGATGCTGCCGGCGGTCACGCTGGTTTTCCTGAACCTGGGCACCGCGGTGTCCGGCTCGATCCTCACCGAGACCATCTTCTCCTGGCCGGGACTGGGCTCATTGTTCTACGAAGCTCTGACGGTTCCGGACCTGCCGCTGCTGGAGGGCTTGTTCATCTTCTTCTCGGCGGCGGTGATCGGCATGAACCTGCTGGCCGAACTGCTGTATCCGATCCTCGACCCGAGAGTGCGGACCACGTGATCGCCGACTTCCGCCGCCGGCGCGCCGGGCTGGCCGGCCTGGCCTTCCTGCTGCTGACCGCCCTGGTGGCGGTGGCGGCCCCGTTGTTCATCTCCAAGAAGGACCTGTCCGCGGTGTTCGCGCCGGGCACGCCGCGGCAGGCGCCGTCCGGCGACTTCCTGCTGGGCACCGACGCCTACGGCCGCTCGATGGTGGACGTGACGATCTGGGGCGCGCGGATCTCGCTGACCGTGGGCTTCCTGGCCACGCTGCTGGCGGTCGGGATCGGCGCGGCCGTCGGCATCACCGCCGGGCACTTCGGCGGCTGGCCGGGCACGGTGCTGATGCGGGTCACCGACTGGTTCGTGGTGCTGCCGGTGCTGGTGCTGGCCACCGCCCTGGCCTCGGTGCTCAGTCCCGGGGTGGGCACGGTGGTGGTGGCGATCGGGGTGACGTCCTGGCCGCGCACGGCCCGGGTGGTGCGGGCGCAGACGCTGTCCGTGGAGTCCCGGCCGTACATCGAGCGGGCCAAGGCGCTCGGCGGCGGGCACGGGCACGTGATGGGGCGGCACATCCTGCCCAACGTCATGCCCCTGATGCTGGCGCAGGCCACGCTGACGGTGTCGGAGGCGATCCTGGCCGAGGCGACGCTGGCGTTCCTGGGGCTGAGCGACCCGACGAAGGTGTCCTGGGGCACCACGCTGCAGCTCGCACGGCAGGTCGGCGCGGTGAGCGCCGACGACTGGTGGATTCTGCTGCCGCCGGGTTTGGCGATCGTCGCGGTGGCGCTGGCGTTCACGCTGGTCGGCCGGGCGCTGGAGCAGGCGCTGAACCCGCGGCTTCAGGAGCGGATGTGAACGACGTGGCCGGATCCGGAGCTCGAAACGGAGCGGAAGACGCAGCTCGAATCGAAGCTCAAGACGGAGCTC
>JABFWL010000583.1 GCA_013362315.1 Catenulispora sp.
CCCTCCGGCTCGTTCTCCGTCCCCCACACCTGCGCCAGCAGCTGCTTGCTCGACACCAGCCGCCCGGGATGCCGCAGCAGCGTCTCCAACACCGCCCACTCCGTCCGCGTCAGCCGCACCGTCTCCGGCACGTCAGCCGGCGCCTCCGGCGCCCGCCGCACAGTATGCGCAGCCAGGTCCACAAGGTGGTACCCCACAGCGACCACCGGCCCGACCGCATCCTCCGGCTCGGAGCGCCGCAGCAGCGCCCGAACGCGCGCCGCGAGCTCATCCATCGAGAACGGCTTCGTCACAAAGTCATCAGCGCCAGCATCCAGCGCCTCCACCTTGTCCCACGCCTCGGTACGCCCGGACAGCACCAGAATCGGCACCGAGGACCACCCACGCAGCCCGCTGATGACCTCCACACCATCCCGATCCGGCAGCCCGAGATCCAACAGCACCAGATCCGGCGTCCGCCGCGCAGCGGCAGCCAACCCGGCCGCGGCATCGGCGGCAACCGCCACGTCATAGCCACGCGCCGACAAGTTGATACGCAGTGCGAGCAGCAACTGGGATTCATCGTCGATGACGAGCAGACGTTTCATCGATCCCCTTCCGCATGCGACGTGCCGGGCCGCTCAACATCCCGCATCTCGGCCTCCGGCGGCTCGAGGCTCCCCGGCCCAGCCCCCCGCACCCCCGCCCCAAAACCACCCCCACCAGGCATCACCACCACCATCGTCAACCCCCCACCCCCCGTATCCTCAGGCCGCAACACCCCACCCATCGCCTCCGTCAACCCCCGAGCCAAAGCCAACCCCAACCCCAACCCCGCAGCATTGTCCCGATCCCCCAACCGCTGAAAAGGCCGAAAAACCCGCTCCCGATCCGCCACCGGAATCCCCGGCCCATGATCGACAACCCGGATCTCCACCCCCTCCCCCACAGCGGCCACCCCCACCTCGATCCCCGACACCGTGTGCTTCGCCGCGTTGCCGATCAAGTTCGCCAGCACCCGCTCCAGCAGCGCCCCATCGGCGATCACCGGCGGGATCCCCGCCGCCATCGGCCGCACCACGATCCGCTCGGCGGCGCCGGGCACGTCGTCGATCGCCCGCGGCACCACCTCCTGCACCGCGACCGGCTCCAGATGCGGTTTCAACGCCCCGGACTGCAGCCGCGACATGTCCAGCAGGTCCTCCACCAGCCGCGACAGCCGCCCCAACGACCCGTGCGCAGCGCCGAGCAGCTCCGCGCGGTCCGACTCGGACAGCTGGAACTGCGGATCGCGCAGCGTCTCCACCGCCGCCCGCGCGGCGGCCAACGGCGCGCGCAGGTCGTGCGACACCGCCGTGAGCAGCGCCGTGCGCATCCGGTCGGCGGCTTCCAGCTGCGCCGCCTCGGCGGCGGCCTGGGTGGCCCGTCGCGACAGCTTGCCGGAGTACTCCACGACCGAGGCCACCGTTATCGCCACGATCACGAACGCCACCAGCGCCACCACGTCGTTGGTGCTGCCGATGCGCAGCTTGTGCACCGGCGAGATGAAGTAGTAGTCCACCAGCAGCGCCGACCAGATCGCCGCGACCAGCGCCGCGACCATCCCGCACAGCCGCGCGACGGCGACCAGCGCCACCAGGTAGATCAGCACCTGGCTGCTGAGGTTGAGCACCTCGGTCTGGGACAGGACCATCGTCAGCACCGGCGGCACCACCGCCGCTGCGGCCAGCCCACGCCACCGGCGTCCCGAGTCCCGCATGCTCTGCAGCATATTGGCGCGCTGCCGCCGCCGCGCGATCTTGGCCGCTCCCGCGTGTCAGGTCCACCCCGGCCGGTCAAAGTCAGCCAGAGCCGGCCACAACCGTCCATAGCCATCCATAGCCGATCAAATCTTCTCAGAGCCGGTCAGCCGGCCCGACCCGCAGCAGCCCGCCGTCCGGATCGACGACGGCGAACACCGTCGGCCCGAAGACCGCCGGGACCGGCACCTCCAGACACTCGACGCCGTACGCCGTCCACTTCTCCCGCAGCTCCTCAGGCTCCTCGACGCGCAGATACCAGCCGGCGGCGTTTTCCCCAGGGTCGGTGTCCGGCGCGCGATAGAAGTGGACCTCGGCATCGTCGTACCGCAACCGCAGGTAGTCGTCGGCGGCGTCCACGATCGAGAAGCCCAGGAAGCAGTGGAACGCACGCGTGCGCTCCAGATCGGCGCTGGGCAGGATCGGGACGGAGGAAGCCACGTTTCCAGCCAAACCCCGATCCTCCGCCCTGACCAGGTCCCCTCACGCAACCCTCACGTCGGTTCCGGCGATCCTCACGCCATTCCCACACCGACCTCCCGTCCGGCCCCTTCCCAGCCTCGACCCCCGCGCTTCTACGAAAAGGCAGGCCTCCTCGCCGCCGAACGCGACGCGAACGGCTACCGCCGCGCTCGGCCCCAGACACGGTCTCAGCCGCTGAACGGCTCCCACTTATGACTGAAGTACCACGCGCTCTGCGATATCCCCGAGCAGTTGTCGGCCCCGGCCGTGCCCGGACACCCTCCGTTGTCCCGCTGCGAGGCCCACATCGAGATCTCGTTGATGCCCTTGCTCTGCGCCCAGCTCAGCACGGTCCCGGCATCGGCCTCGGTGAACGTCTCGGGCTTGCCGTAGTCGTCGATCCCCGGCATCTCGGTGACGCCGACCATCGCCCACAGCTGCGTGGTGCTCTTCGTCGGATAGAGCGAGTGCAGATAGCTCTCCAGCCCGGCGCCGGCAGTCTCGGTGGCAGTGGCCATCTCGTGCGAGCCGCCGGTGTAGTAGTCGAAGGTCATGATGTTCACGACGTCGACCCGCGTGCCGTTCGCCTTCGCGTTGCTCAGCACGGCCTTGCCGCCGGAGTCCAGGCCGTCGGTGTTGGTCGGCAGCGTGTAGGACACCTGCAGCGAGCGCCCGGCCGCCGACGCCCACGCCTCCACCTGCTTCAGCGCCTTGTTCCGCCGGTCGATGCCGGCCGAGTTGGTCAGCGAGTCCTGCTCCACGTCGAAGTCGATGCGGTGCAGGTTGTACTTGCCGACCACGTTCTCGATCGCCGCGGCGATGGAGCTGACGCTGGTGCAGCTGTCGGCGATCTCGGTGCCGGTGGTGTCGGCGGTGTAGCCGCCGAACGACGGGATGACGTCGCCGCCGCGCGAGCGGATCGTGCTGATCGACGAGGCGAAGGTGGAGCCGATGGGCTGGCTGGTGTCGCCGTTCCAGTAGACCGTGCACGAGCCGGCCGTGTGCGTCTGCACGAACGCCATCGACAGGTACTTCGCGCCGGAGTTCTGCGCGATCGTCGCCGGGTCGTCGCCGGTGTAGGCCTCGAAGTAGGGCGCGAAGACGTGCGTCGGCAGCGCGGCGGCCGCGGTGACGGTCGCCGGGCCGGCCTGCGCGGAAGTGGCGCCCGTGGTGAGCGTCAGTCCCAGGGCGGCGGACGCGGCGACCGCCGCGGCGGCCAGCCGCCGACGCCGGACGCGGGTGGGAAGCGGTTCGGAGAGCTCTGTCATGTCTGCGGATCTCCTCGTGAGGGTGGGTTAGTTAACTTAACTAACCCTTCTGTCCGCGCACAGTAGGACGGCCCCGGCGGGGCGTCAATACCCTGGGAAGCTCAGCTCGTCAGCCCGTGCCCTCAGCTCGTCAAACCGAGCTCCCCCGCCCGAACCCCTGCTTGGAACCGCGATTCCGCCTCCAGCATCCGCATCATCTCCGCGACCCGGCGGCGATACGTCCGCAGCGACATCCCCAGGCGCCGAGCCGCCGCCTCGTCGGTCAGCCCCGTTGTCAGCATCCGCAGCACCGCCTTACCCGCGGCGTCGATGTGCGGCAGGTCCACAGTGAGGTACTCCTCCAGCGGCACCGCCCCCTGCCAGGCCGCCTCGAACATCGCATAGACCCCCTCGACAAGGATCTTCGACGTCGTCGCGGTGAACTCGCGCTCGCCCCGCACCGTCCGTCCGGCCAGGATCATCGCCGCGCGATCGCTGATGATCGTCTCGTGCGGCAACCCGGTCCCTGCGATCCGGACCTGCGCCCCGACCGAGCGCAGGTCGAGCAGGTGCAGCCGCTGCTCTTCGTCGGCCAGAGCGGCAGGGCTGTAGAGCTTCCGGATCGTCAGCCCCTGCGCCACCCGATCGGCCATATCGCCGACGGCAGCCGCCCGGTGTCGGCGGTGGGACCAGGTGTTCAGGTCCGTCGCCGCGCACAGGAACTCCCGCTCCGGCTTGGCGAAGAGGTGGCCGGTTCGGGCCGCCAGTTCCTGCTCGCCGTGGACAGTGATGGTCATCTCAGCCGCCATGGTTCTCACATCATCACGCTTGGCCATTTGCTGCCAGCGGCTGGCCCGCACCGGCGCCGGTTTCCAGGATGGAGCCATGGCACAGAACACAAACCCGAGCTCGGCATCCAGCACCTTCCTCATCGGCGGCGACCTCCCGGTCCGCCGGGTCGGCCTCGGCGCGATGCGCCTCGCGCAGAGCACCTTCGACGGCCCGGTCCGCCCCGCGGCCGAGGGCCTGGCGGTGCTCCGCCGCGCCGTCGAGCTCGGCGTGAACCACATCGACACCGCCGACTTCTACGGCACCCCGCAGATCCGCGCCAACGAGCAGATCCCGCGCGCCCTGGCCCCCTACCCCGACGGCCTGGTCATCGCGACGAAGGTCGGCCCGCTCCGCGACGAGCAGGGCTTCCCGAGCCGGGAAGCGACCCCCGAGCAACTGCGCGGCCTGGTCGAAGAGAACCTGCGCGATCTGCGCCTGGACCGGCTGGACCTCGTCTATCTCCGAGTCGGAGGCATGGGACCGGTCGCAGGAGCCTCCATCGCGGAGCGGTTCGAGGCATTGGAAGCACTGCGGAAGGAAGGACTGATCCGGCATCTCGGTGTGAGCAACGTCGACCTGGCGCAGTTCGAGGAGGCGTCGGCGATCGCACCGGTCGCCGCAGTCCAGAACCACTTCAGTGTCCAGCATCAGGCCGACGTAGACCTGCTGCGGCGCTGTGCGGAGCTCGGCATCGCCTTCGTCCCGTTCTTCCCGCTCGGCGGCGGATTCCAGCCGCTCGACGCGCCGATCGTGGAAGAAGTGGCCGCCCGCCACGGGGCGACGCCGGCGCAGATCGCCCAGGCCTGGCTGCTGCAGACCTCTGCGAACCTGCTGCTGATCTCCGGTACCGGTTCGCTGAAGCACCTCGAGGAGAACGTCGCCGCCGGGGACATCGTGCTGTCGGACGAAGAACTAGCCGCCCTTGCGTAGCTTGAGTTTCAAGGTCAGAGTGCACGCCCTACTCTGCGGGCATGGACTCCCGCCCGACGAGGCCCGGCTCCGGCGTCACCGCCACCACGCTCCGGCAGATGAACCTGCGGACCGTGTGGTCGGTGATCGAGGGCGGGCACCCGATCTCCCGCGCCGAGATAGCCCGCCTCACCGGGATCTCCAAGCCCACCGTCTCGGTCCTGCTGGAGGAGCTGCTGGCGATCGGCCTGGTGACCGAGTCCCCTGACACCGCGCGCGATCCCTCGCACGGCGCGGTGTTCTTCGGCCCGAAGCCGGACGGCGTGCACGCGCTCGCGCTGGACTTCGGCGCCCACCGGCTGCGCGGCGTGCTGGCCGGGCCGGGCGCGGAGATCGCCGCGCGCCGCGATGTGGACGTGCGGGGGCTGCCGGCGCCACGCATGGTCTCGGCCGCCGCGGAGCTGGCCGCCGGTCTGGTCGCGGCGGCGGGCGTGGACGCGGCGACGGTCCGGCACGCGGTGGCCGGGGTTCCCGGCGTGGTGGACCGGCACACCGGCCGGGTCTGGCAGGCGCTGAACATCCCGGCGCTGAACGGATTCGCCATAGCCGCCGAGCTGGAGGCGGCGCTCGGCGTGCCGGTGACCGTCGAGAACGACATCGACTTGGCGGCGCTGGGCGAGAACACCCACGGCACCGGCGCCGCCGCCGAAAGCTTCGCGTTCCTGTCCGTCGGCACGGGCGTCGGCGCGGGCCTGGTCCTGCACGGCCACCTGCACCGCGGCTTCAGCGGCGCGGCCGGCGAACTGGACACCGCCTTCGACCCGCCGTCCTTCGCCGCCAACGACCCGTGCGCCGCAGCCATCCTGGAGTACGCCGCGCAGCAGCACGCCGCCGCGCTCCGAACCGACGGCACCCCGCTCACCACCGAGCTCATCTTCGACCGCGCCCGCGCCGGCGACCCGGCCGCCACAACCGTCGTCGACGAGGTCGCCCGCCGCATCACCGCCTACATCGCGGTCCTGGCGGCGGTGGCGGACGTGGAGCTGGTCATCCTCGGCGGCGGCATCGGCCTGAACGGCGACCTGCTGCTGCACCGCTTGGCGCGCCTCGCGCAGGAGCGGCTGCCCTACCCGCCGCGGCTGGAGGTGTCAGCCCTCGGCGACGGCGCGGTGCTGACCGGTGCGGCGGCGTTGGGCGCGTCCGAGGCGGTGGAGAAGGTGATCCGGGAGCGGACGAAGGCGGCCGCCGGCTTGGAGCTCCGGTAGGTTACTGTGGGCGCGAGCCGAGGGCATCGTCAAACCCTGATATCGCTGGGTTCCTGACGTCTTCCGATGTCCGGCGAACCGGCCACGGCGCCTCGCAGAGCGGGAACATCATGACGAAGTCTTCAAGCCGCCGCCCTCGCCGCCCGACCATGGTCGACGTCGCCCGCGAGGCCGGCGTGGCGGTGAGCACGGTGTCCCGGGTGGTGAACCAGGACCCGACGGTCGGCGCCGAGTTCGCCTGGCGGGTGCGGGCCGCGATCGACTCCCTCGGCTACCGGCCCGACGAGCAGGCCCGGCAGCTGCGCCGGGGCACCAGCCGCACCGTCGGCATAGCCGCGCGCGAGATGTCGGCCCGCAATCCGGTGCTGGCCGAGTTCGAACTCGGCGCGCACGCCGCCGGCCTGGTGGTGCTCGGCGCCTCCACCGCCGACGACGTCGAGCGGGAACGCGCCGTGGTGCTGTCGATGGCGCACCGCGGCTTCGACGGGGTCCTGCTGGAGCCGATCGGCGCCGACCACTCGTATCTGGCCCCGGAGATCGCCTCGGGCCTGGCGGTGGTGGCGGTGGACCGGCCGGTGAGCGGGCCGCCCACCGACGCGGTCCTGTCCGACAACGCCGGGGGCGTCCGCCTGGCCTACCGCCAGCTCGCCGCGCACGGCCACGAGCGCATCGCCTACATCGGCGACCACGAGCGCATCTTCACCGGCCGTGAACGCGCCGCGGCCTTCCGCGCCTGCCTGGCGGCCGACGGCCGCCCGTCCGCGGGTCTGGTGCACCCCGGCGAGACCGACCAGGCGCGGATCGGCGCGGCGGTGCGTGCCGTGCTGTCGCCGGAGGTCGGCGCCACCGCGCTGGTGTGCGGCAACGTAACCACGACGGTCGCGGTGCTCACGCAGCTGGCGGCCGAGGTGCCGCGCGGTCGGCGGCCGGCGATGGTCGGGTTCGACGACTTCCCGCTGGCCGGGCTGCTGGATCCGCCGCTCACCGTGGTGGCGCAGCACACCAGCGAGATGGCGCAGGCGGCGCTGCGGCTGATGACGACACGGCTGGCCGAGCCGGAGCGGGCGGTGGAGACGGTGACGGTGCCGGTGTCGCTGATCGCGCGGGGCTCGGGAGAGGTGCCCCCGCTGGTGTGAGGACTGTTCAGCCTCAGTCCCGATCCCGATCCCGGTCGCCCTCGGCCAGCACCGCGGTCCGGCCCCGGTCCACCTCGAACGCCAGGCTCAGCTCGGCCACGTGCCGGGGATCCGACAGCGTCCTTCCGGTCCGCTCCTCCAGCCGCCGCAGGCGATACCGCACCGTGTTCGGGTGCACATACAGCCGCCGGGCCGCCTCGTCGGCGGAGCCGCCGTGGTCCAGCCAGGCGCCGAAGGTGTCGAGCAGCACCGCGCGGTCCTCAGCGGACATCGGCTCCAGCCCGGACAGGATGGCGTGGGACAGGCGGGCCATCACGTCGGGCGCGCTGGCGGCGGCCACGGACAGCGAGTCGCGGCCGAACACCACGACCTTGCCGGTGCCGGCCGCGCCGCGTAGGGCGATCCGCGCCAGTTCCAGGGCACCGGCGGTGCCGGTAAGGTCGTCGAACAACGAGCTGACGCCCACCTGGCCGACGCTGCCACCGGCCAAGGCCGTGACCAGCTGATCGAGCTGATCGAGCTGATCGAGCTGGTCGCCGGCCCGAGGCAGGCTCGCCAGGCCGATCTCCACATCGGGCAACAGCCGCCAGGCCGAGGCGATGCCCAGCTCGCGCAGTTCGTCCTCGATGCCCGCCGCACCGTGCTCGCCGGCGCCGGCCACCCGGGCCGCGATCACGACGTACGGCCCCGAGCGCGGCAGCCGCAGCACGTCGGCGGCCTCCGACAGCTCCGGCTCCGACAAGTGCCCCTCAAGCAGCGCCTGCACCAGCGCCGAGCGGCGCTGTTCGCGGCTGCGGACCCGGGCCTCCAGCTCCGAGCGGTAGCTGTCGGCCAGCGCGTTGGTACAGCCGGACAGCCGCCGCCACAGCTCTGAGGCGGCGCGGATGGCGATGCGCGGCGGCACCTCGTCCCGTTCGGCGGCCTCGGCCAGGTGCTCCCAGATGGAAGACAGGAAGATCTGGTAGGCCTCGAACACCGCCGGCGTCAGGGCGCCCTCGGCGGCGCGGGAGCGGCCGGCCAGCTCGGCCAGGTGGGCCAGTTCAGCCGGAACGTCGCCGGCCAGGCCCGGATCCACCAGTCCCTCGAACACCACGCGGTAGTGCTCGGCCACCGAGCGGTGCAACTCGGCGGCCGAAACCCGTTCGGCGTACGCCGGGATCAAGGCATTGATACGGGCGCAGACGGCGTCCGCGACTTCCGCAGTGTGCTCCAGCATGCGGGCGGCCAGCGTGCGGGCTCCAGCGTCGGGGTGGCCGACATGACCAGGGTGACCAGCGTGGTCGGCATAGCCGGTGTGGTCAGCGCGCTTGGCCTGGGCGGAGTCCCCCATGGCAACGCATAGTAGCGAGAGGAACACCTCCCGGAATGGGTTTTCCCACTTTCGGCGATTCCCACAACCGCCTCAGCGCCGCCCCGGGTCGGCGTCGATCACCCAGCGCGTGCCGCCGCGCGGCCGCAGGTAGAACACCCAGTACAGGCCGGCCGCGGCGGTGGCGCCGAGCGTCCAGTAGAGGTCCGAGGGCTGGGTGCGCCAGAGCTCGAACAACACGCCGGCCAGGCTGGCGACCACCAGCGCCGGCACTGCCGGCCACAGCGGCATGCGCCACGCGCTCTGCTCCCGGAACCCGCCGCGCCGGGAGCGCAGCGCGGCGACCGCGACGATCAGGTACAGCCCGGCGACCGCGACCCCGGTGATGCCGTTCAGCGTGTCGACCGGCGCGAAGCACAGCGCGGTGCCGGGCGCGCCGACGGCCAGCGTGGCCACCCACGGCGCGCCGTACCGCCGCGAGACGGTGCCGAGCGCCCGGTTGACCGGCTCCGGCCAGGCCCGGTCCCGGGCGGAGGCGAACAGGATGCGCGAGTTCTGAATCACCATGACGATGGCGGCGTTGACGATGGCCGCGGCGATGCACAGCGCTACGAACGCCCCGACGGCGGAATTGCTCCAGCCCTTGACCAGGCCGATGAGGTCGAAGTCGGCTTCGGTGAGCGCGGAGGGACCGTCGGCGCCCAGGGTGATGGCGACCGTCGGGATGATGACGACGGCCGCGCCGAGCCCGAGCGTCCACAGCACCGCACGGGAGACGGTGCGGCGCGGCTGCTGGATCTCCTCGGCGAGGTACACGGCGGTGGTGAAGCCCTGCAACGCGAACAGCGCGACGGCCAGGCCGACCATGATCGTCGTGACTGGCAGGGTGGCCGCGTGCTGACCGTCGGAGACGACCGGGTGCACCAGCACGGACGCCGGCTGCTTGGTGTGGGTGAAGCCGAGGAAGGCCACCAGGCCGGCCGCGACGACCTCCAGCACCAGGAAGATCCCGGTGATCCAGGCGTTGGCCCGCAGGTCGAACACGCCCATGACGGTGGCGGCGGCCATCACCGCGGCGCCGGCGAGGGGCCCGTTCACCGGCAGGCCGGGGATGGCCGCGTGCAGGTACTCGCCGGTGCCGATGGCGATGATCGGCGGGATGATGAACGCCGCCACGCTGGACAGGAAGAACGTGAGCCAGCCGGAGACCCGGCCCAGCAGCGAGCCGACCATCGCGTACTCGCCGCCGGCCGAGGGGATCAGGGTGCCGAGTTCGGAGTAGCAGAAGGCGACGCCGACGCACAGCACACCGGCGATGGCCAGGGTGAGCCCGGTGCCGGTGCCCTGCGTGGCGAACAGGCCGGGGACGATCACGAACAAAGAACTGGCGGGCGTCAGGCACGAGAGGGTGAGCAGCACCGCGCCGATCAGGCCGAGGGAGCGGGCCAGCGCGGGCTTGTCGGTCCCGGAAGAGGTGGATGCGGCGCCGGAGGCTGTGCCTTCTGAGCTTTCCGAGGCGGAAGGCCGGGTGATGATCTCGGTCATGCTCGGGTACGCCCTCCGTGCCGGTCGAGTGCGGCCGGTGCGGCGCGCTTATTCGGCATATGAAAAGACATGAAGGAAAGACGCGTCAAGGCTGGTCAACGACGGAATCCGTATGGAAAACCGGACATAGCTTCGGCCTTTCCGGACGTGTTTGATCATCGCTGGGGGTGGATCATGCCCGTCGCCGGTGGGCTGGCTTTTCATTCGTAGCCGAAACCGCAGCAGCGCCTTGGATCACAAGGCTGCGGATCCGGCGGCCCGGGCGGAAAATCGGCTGCGTGTCGCGCCGGTTCCGTAGCTCGTTGTGTTCCGTGTGCGCGCTGCTGACCCGGGTGGACTGAAGACAGAAGCGGCCCGGCGGATGCCGCGGCCACGCTCCGGCCAGGCATCCGACCGGCGCGACCCGGAGCACCGAAGCACCTGGCGCGCCGAAACCCTCCTCGCGCTCAGTGCCGGCATCCTGCCGGCCCTGGTGTTCCTCGCCTGCCATCGGGCCCTGATCGACGACAGCTACATCACCCTCGGCTTCGCGCGCGAGGTCGCGCTGCACGGTCACTGGGGGCTGATCAGCAGCCGGGTCAGCAATACGGCCACCTCGCCGCTGAACGTGCTGGTACTGGCCGCGATCACGCTGGTGGTCCGCAACCCGGTGGCGGCGGCCGGGGTGGCCCAGGTCTGCGCGGCCGCGAGCACGGCGGTCCTGCTCGGGCGGGTACTGGCCGCCCGCGGCCTGCCGCGCTGGCCGGCCCTGGTCGCGGTGGTCGTCACGGTGCTGAACCCGATCGTGGTCTCCTCCACCGGCCTGGAGTCGGCCCTGGCGGTGGCGCTGATCGCGGCCCTGCTCGCCGCGACGGTCGCCGGACGCGCCGTCGTCTTCGGCGCGCTCGCCGCGCTGCTGGTCCTCACCCGCGGCGACCTGGTGGTGCTGCCGGCGGTGCTGGCGCTCGGCAGCCGGGCGCTGTGGCCGCGCTGGCGCCGGATGCTCGGCGCGGCGGCGGCGGTGGTGCTGCCGTGGGCGGCGTGGAGCTGGTGGTTCCTCGGGTCGGCGGTCCCGGACACGCTGCTGATCAAGATGGACTTCGGCGGCTGGCCCAAGCTCGGCCGGGACTGGTTCTTCGCCGACGGTCTCGTGCTCTACCTGCGCATGTATCCGCTGGCCACCACGATCTCGCTGATCAGCGTGGTGGCGGGGCTGGTGACGCTGGCCGGGTTCGCGGCGCGGTGGCTGCGCCCGGTGCGGCGGCTGCCGCGGCTGCGGGTTCCGGCAGCCGCCCCCACCTCCCCCTTCGCACTTTTAGCCCTGGCCGGCATCGTCCACTGGGGCGTGTTCAGCCTGCTCGGTGTCGCCCCCTACCACTGGTATTACGCGCCGCTGATCGCCACCCTCGGCAGCTGGGTCTCGGCGTGTGTCGCAGCAGTCTGGCACCGTCGGCCGCTGCCGGCTGCCGGCCTCGCCGTCGCGTTCACCGCGCCGGTGCTCGTCTTCCTCGTCACGCTCGGCACCTCCTGGCAGGTCATGCCGATCACCACCAACTGGGGACTGCCGGGCCAGTACCGGGCGATCGGCACGGCCGTCGGGCGCACCGTGGGCGCCGCCGGTGTGGCCACGCCCGGCGAGGTCGGCACCATCGCGTACTACTGCGACTGCCAGATCTCCGACTCCTTCTCCGACCGCGCGCTGGTCCTGCCGATGATCGAGCAGGCGCGGTTCGGCAGCGGCCTGGCGGCGCGGCTGTGGCGCCTGAACTACGCGCGGGCGCCGCACCGCCTCGAACCGGTGCCGACCGTCTACCAGATGAGCACCGGCTCCACCGCCGCCGGGCACACGGCGGCGTGGCCGGTGTTCTCACCCTGGAACCCAGGGGTGGTGGCGTTCATCACGCTGGACGGCCCGCTGCGGTGACCGTGGAGTCCTGGCTCTCCCGCGCCTGCGGCACGCGCTCGAACACGCCCCATTGCGACATCCCGCCCTTGATCTGGTAGCTCTGGAGCTCGAACGTGGGCGGCAGATCCCTGAGATAGATCAGGTGCGTGTGCGGACTGGAGCGCCGCTGGTTCACCCCTAACCGCTCCATGACGCGGCACAGCCAGTCCAGGTGCGGCACCGGAGTCGTCACCATCAGCTTGCCGCCGGGCTTGAGCAGCGCCGCCAGCGCGTCGTAGAAGTCGCCGTGTTCGATGACTTCGAAGGCGATGACGGCGTCGAACGAGCCGGCGGCGAGCCCCAGCGCGCGCCAGTCGTTGATGTCGCCGTGCACGAATTCGTGGGGCAGCGGCGTCGCGGGCTCAATGATGTCGATGCCGGTGATGTCGGTCCAGCCGTGCCGCACGGCGTGTTCGCCGAACCAGCCGTCGGCGCAGCCGACTTCGAGGATCCGGGCGTCCTTGGGCAGCTGCCCGAGGAAGTACTTGAGTTTGGCACGGCGAGCGAGATTGCTGAGAAAGGCCATTAAACGACCATAAGCCCAGCAAATCGGCATCGGGCCCGGCGACACGCGATCGAGCGCCGGATCCCGGAGTCTGTCCCCCGCGGGAGGTCGGCGCGGGTGCAGTCGGTGTAAACGTTCTACGCTTCTCACAGACCGAATGCCAACATGCTGTCGGACTAGGTTGTCCACTAGCATTCTCCAGATCTTTATGAGCGGGGGGACAGGGATGGGGCGGCGATGGCTAGCGAGCAGAGCACCGCGTCGACGACGGCGAAAATCCTGGTCGCCGGCGGATTCGGCGTGGGCAAGACCACCCTGGTCGGCTCGGTCTCCGAGATCGAGCCCCTGACCACCGAGGCCGAGATGACCTCGGTCGGGCGCGGCATCGACGACACCGTCGGCGTGCCGGCCAAGACCGCGACCACCGTCGCCTTCGACTTCGGCCGCCTGACCCTGGCCGATGACCTGATCCTGTACCTGTTCGGCACCCCCGGCCAGGAGCGCTTCTGGTTCCTGTGGGAGGAGCTGGCGCGCGGCGCCGTCGGCGCGGTGGTGCTGGCCGACGTGCGCCGCCTGGCCGACGCCTTCGCCGCGATCGACTTCTTCGAGCACCGCGGCATGCCGCACGTAGTGGCGGTGAACCAGTTCGACGGCGCCCGCACCTACAGCGAGGACGCCCTGCGCGA
This sequence comes from Catenulispora sp., assembly GCA_013362315.1. Taxonomy (GTDB): domain Bacteria; phylum Actinomycetota; class Actinomycetes; order Streptomycetales; family Catenulisporaceae; genus Catenulispora. Next base: position 13,598 of record JABFWL010000583.1, read on the forward strand.
GGCGCTGGCCATCCCGGCGAGCACCCCGGTGCTGCTGTGCGACGCGCGCCGCCGCGACTCCACGGTGGCGGTACTGCTGGCGCTGGTGGAGCACGCGGTGAAGTGGGGGGTGGCGGCGGCCGGGGAGGGGTAGGGCGGCCATC
>JABFWL010000078.1 GCA_013362315.1 Catenulispora sp.
GTCGCCGCCGGACCCGCGCTCGCCGTCGCGGCCGGCGCGGCGCTGGCCGGCAGGCTCGTGCCGGGAGCGGCCCGGCTCGCCGAGCGCTTCAGCGAGCGGGCCCGCCGCTTGCCGGTGCAATTCACGCTCTGGCAGGTCGCCCGGGTTCCACTCGGGTATGTCCTGCCCGCGCTGGTCACCCTCGCCGCGGTCGCCGGCTGCACCTACGCGGTCGCCGACCACGCCAGCCGGGACCGCTCGCTGCGCGACCAGGCTGCTTACACGACCGGTTCGGACGTCCGCGTGACCACAGAGGAGCCGCTCACCGTGGATCAGGCTTCTGACTTGGTCCGCGATCCGGACGTCGTCGCGTCGACACCGGTCGTCGAAACCACGGTCGGCGACCAGACGACGCTGCTCGCCCTGGACGCGGCGTCGGCGGGCAGCACGGTGTCGATCCGGCCCGACCTGCTCAGGGTCCCGCCGAGCACGGTCTGGCCGTCGCTGGCGCGGCATCCGGTCATGGGTTCGCCGCTGCCCGGCGAACCCAGAACCCTGAATCTCGACCTGACGTTGGGCTCGGTGTCGACGGACGCTCCGGACAGCGTGCCGCCGACAGCCCGGGTCGACGCGACCATTCGCGACGCCGCCGGCCTCACCCGCGATCTCGACCTGGGCTCGCTGCCGGCCGACGGACGCCCGCATCCGCTGAGCGCGGTTCTGTCCTCGACCGGACGTGCCGCCTACCCGATCAGGGTGCTGCAGATCGGTCTGACCTACCCGCTCCCGGCCAACGAGCTGCCGATGTCGTGGAGCGTCGGCGGCTTCGACGGTCTGGGCAGCTGGCGCGCCGCCGATGCCTCTCCCCAGGTCTCCGCGGCGCGGACCAACCCCACCATGGACGAGAACCCCTGCGGACCGGCCGCCGTACCGGCCACCCTGCCGACCGTGACCGGCGGCGTGAAGAGCGCGGACGGCGGGGCGGTCGTCCGGTTCGCCAGCGGGTTCGGCGCCGACTGGGAGACCCGGACCGAGCAGCCGGTCGGCCGAGCGCCGAGCACCTGGTGCGAGTCCCATCCGGCCATCGGCCGGATCATCCTCAGCGCGCCGTCGGACGCCTTTCCGGTACCGGCTCTGGCAACACAGGCCTACCTGGACTCCACTGACGCTTCTCTCGGCGCGACAGCGCAGGTCACCGTGGCCGGTGTCCCCGTCACCGTGCAGATCGTGGCGGTCGCCGCCGCCTTCCCGACCCTGCCGGGCGACGCGCCGCGCGGGCTGGTCGTGGACCTGCCGGCCCTGGCCGACACGATGTTCGCGGCCCGGCACGAGACCCTGCTTCCGCCGCCGGCGCTGTGGTGGCTGCACACCCGCGACGGCGGCGTACCCGGCGGTCTGCCGACCGGGGCCGGCGCGCTGACCGCCGCCGCCGAGACCGCCCGGCTGATCTCGGATCCGCTGTCCGCGGCCCCGCAGCGGACCCTGGATCTGGGTGTCGCCGACCTCGCCGTGCTCGCGGCCCTCGGCCTGGCCGCCGCGCTCGCCGGCGCCGGCCGCGGCCGCACCGCGCACGAGGAGGTGCTGGCGCTGATCGGCGCCCGGCCGTATCAGGTCACGGCGATCCGCGCCGGGCTGCACGCCGTGATCGTGGCCCCGGCGGCACTGCTCGGCGTGGGCCTCGGGGCACTCGTGGCGCGCGTGCTGCTGCCCGCGCAGATCTCCGCGCCGGACGGCTCCGCGCCGCTGCCTCCGGTGCTTCTGACGATGCGGCCGGCGGTGTGGCTGGTGGCTCCGGCGTTCGCCCTCGTTCTGGCTCTGGTCACCGCCGCCGACGTGCCCAGGTTCGTCCGGAACGGCCTCGGACGAGCAGTCACGGAGCGACCATGACCATCCGTGCGCTCTTCGCGAGCTGGCGCAGGTTCGCACCGGCGGCCTGGCGGCGGCCGGCCACCGCCGCCCTCGCTCTGCTCGCCGCGGTGATCGTCGCGGCCGACCTCGGGATCGCCCGCGTGGATCTCGGGCAGCGGACCCGGGCCGAGCGGTCGCTGATCGACACGGCCGCGCCGGGCGCTCGCACGATCACGGTGCGCTCGGCGCTCGGCTTCACCGGGACCACCGCCATCGACGCCGGCATCGTCGCCGACAGCCGGGTCCGGCTGTACCAGGCGATGTCACCGACGGTGCCGCTGCGGTCGGCGGACGACGGCTGGGGACTGATCTCCTTCCACGAGGCGCCGGTGGCGCCCGACCCTTCGGGGACGTTCGCAGCCCCGGACAAGCGGCCGGTGGTCGTCGACCTCGCCTACCTCGACACGCTGGACCGGCACGCGCGCCTGGTCAGCGGGCGCTGGCCGGCGGCCCAACCAGCCGGTGCGACGCAGGGTGCGACGACCGGCCCGACGCAGAGCTCGCCGACTGCGCCGACTGCGCCGACCGCGCCGACCACGGCGGCCGAACCGCCGCCTCTGGAGTCGGTCGTCTCGGCGGCGACCGCCGCGCTGATGCACCTCGACGTCGGCTCTGTGTACACCGCGACGCTGCCCAACCAGACGGAGAAGCTACGGGTCGTCGGCATCATCGAACCCATCGACCCGCACGACCTGTTCTGGGCGGCCAACGGCTATCTGATGACGCCGGTCCACCAGAGGCCGTTGGGTGCGCCGGACTTCTGGAGCACCGGGGTCCTGGTCGGCGTCGACCAGGCCCGTGTGCTACCGGGGTATCCCGACGTCCCGACGCTGACCTGGACCTTTCCGATCGACAGCCATGCCGGGGACGCGGACCGCGCCGGCTCGCTGGTCGCCGCCCTCGGCCGCCTGGAACTCGCGGCGGACGCCGCGGCCGGCAACAGCGACACCAACAGCGATGGCGCCGTGCTGCAGATCGGCGGTCGGCGCTACCTCCTGCCGATGCCGGTCTCGATCACCTCCGGACTGCCGGCAGCTCTCGCACCCTTCCTGCACGCCCAGCGCGTCGAAGGGCTCGAACTCGCGATGCCGCTGGCCGGCCTGGCCTTGATCGCCGCCGTCGCGGCGGCGTTGCTGGCCGCCGCGGCGGTCGCCGACCGCGGCACCGAACTCGCCGCCCGCAGGGCCCGCGGCTGTTCGGCGCGACAGGCCACTATCCGGATGCTCGCCGACGGACTCGTCACCGCGCTGCCCGCCGCCGCCCTCGGTGTGCTCGGCGCTCTGCTTGCCCCCGGCCGCACTCCGTCCGGGACGCTGCCGACCGCGGTGGTCATCGGTGCCCTGATCGCCGTAGCTCCGGCCGCCGGAGTGGCCTGGCTGGAAGTCGTGCGTCGTCGTGCCCTGCGTTCGGCGGGCCGCGAGCGCACGCGGTCCGGGATCCGGGCGCGGCGTTGGATCGCTCAGGGGACGCTCGGCGTGATGTGCGTCGGCGGCCTGCTGCTGATCCGGTCGCGCGGTCTCACCCCGGCCGGCGACGTCGATCCCTACGCCGCGGCCGCTCCCGTGCTCGCCGCGGGACTGGCGGCACTGGTCACCGTCAACCTGCTGCCGCCGGTGTTGAGAGTGTCGCTGCGGCTGTCCGCACGGCGTGGCGTCGCGGGCGTGCTCGGCCTCACGCGGGCGGCTGCCGCTCCGTTCTCCGTTCAGGCCGCCGACGTGGTGCTGACCGCGGGGATCTGCACCGCCGGCCTCACCTTCGCCCTCGGCCGGCTCGCGCTGGACGGCGGCGGTGCCGAACTGCGCACCGCCACCAAGCCCACGTTCGGCTTCCTGGGCTGGCTCTCGGTCGCCGCCGCGGTCGGTGCGGTCGCGCTCGCCGGGTGGCTGGGCTCGGCAGCCACCC